>URQR01000139.1 GCA_900550065.1 uncultured Eubacteriales bacterium
AAATTAACGAACAGCTTATGCGTGAAATCAGCGCGATTCTGCGCGAGCTGAAAGATACGCGGATTCCGTTGATGACGAGTGTTGTACACGTGAATGCGACGGGCGATTTGCGCTATGCAAAGGTGCGCGTGAGCATTATGGGCGACGAGCAGGTGAAGCAGAATGCAATGAAGGCGCTGCGCAGTGCGGCGGGCTTTGTGCGCCGCGAGGTAGGCCACCGCATGGACATCCGCTATACGCCGGAGCTGATTTTTGAGCTGGACAATTCGATTGAACATGGGGCAAATATCAACAAACTTTTACATGAGGTCATTGATGAAGATGGAAAACACGAGGGAAACAATCATTGATATCCTGCGGACAAAGCAGACGTTTGCAATCCTGCCGCACATCAACCCAGACGCGGACGCGATGGGGTCTTGTTACGCTGTAAAGCATGCACTCAAAGCGATGGGGAAGCGGGCGGTCGTGTATATCGAGGAGGCGCTTCCGGCATATCTGTCGTTTTTATACGGAGAAAGCACGGTTTTTACACAGGCGGAGCCGTTTGACGTCTGCCTGTGTATCGACTGCGGCGACCTCGGGCGGACAGGTGCGCGCAGCGTAATGATAGAGGCGGCGAAGGTCAGCGTAAACATCGACCATCACTATGCAAATACGAATTTTGCGCAAATAAATCTTGTGGACGCGCAGGCCTCCTCGTCGGGGGAGATCTGCTGCGGTATATTATCGGAACTGGGCGCGCTCACGCCGGCAATCGCGACGTGCCTGTATGGGGCGATTTGCGCTGATACAGGCGGCTTTAAGTACTCCAATACGACAGCCAAAACGATGCGTACAGCGGCGGATTTGCTTGAGTATGGAATTGACCTTGCGCGAATTAATAAGATATTGTTTGACACGGAAAGCTATGCGACGATGAAACTGAAGGGCGAAATTGTCAGCAAAGTCGAGTTATACTGCGGCGGTCTTGTAGGCGTTGCATATGTGACGCAGGAGACGGTTTCACGCTACGGCGTAGACAGCAAAGATATTGACAATATTGTAGATATCCCGCGTAAAATAGAGGGTGTAGAAGTTGCCGTTTCGCTCAAGGAGTGCGACAAAGGGATCAAGGTCAGTTTGCGCTCCAACGAATACATAGACGTATCGAAAATTGCGGAAAGTTTTGGCGGCGGCGGGCACGTGCGCGCGTCCGGCGCATTGATAGAAACGGATTTGGAAACGGCAAAGCAAAAGCTTATCAATGAGATAACAAAGGCGGTCGGGGAACAGACATCATAGATGGTGTAATTGCGCTCAATAAGCCAAAAGGGAAAACGTCGCACGACATGATTTATTTTGTGCGGCGGCTTTTGCATATCCGGCGCGTAGGGCATACGGGTACGCTCGACCCGGACGCGACCGGCGTTTTGCCGATTTGTGTCGGTAACGCGACGAAAGCGTCCTCCTACATAATGGATTCTGCAAAACGATACACTGCGCAGATGCTGCTTGGCAGCCGGACAGACACGCTCGATGCGTCGGGAACGGTGCTGCAAACTGCGCCGGTCAGTGTGACGGAGCCGGAAATCCGCACGGCGTGCGAGGCGTTTATTGGTACGATTATGCAGCTGCCTCCTATGTATTCGGCGGTGAAAGTCGGCGGAAAGAAGCTCTACGAACTTGCACGGGAAGGAAAAGAGGTAGAGCGAAAGCCTCGTATGGTCACAGTTGAATCGATTGATATTTTAGACTGTGATTTAAAGCACAATTGTGTCACGCTTGACATTGTGTGCGCAAAGGGGACATATATCCGTACCCTGTGCGACGATATTGGTGCGCGCTTGGGCTGTTTTGCACATATGGGCGAGCTAATCCGGACGCAGAGCGGCGGCTTTGTGCTTGCGCAGAGCTATACACCCGAAACGCTGACAAAGCTCTATGAAGATGGAAAGATTATGGAAGCTTTGACAAAGACAGAGGATGTCTTTTCAAGCTATGAAAAGGTGTTTTTAACTGCAGCGGAAGCGCGAAAGGTAAAAAACGGCGTGCCGCTGCGCAGAGATCATTTGAATTTTGGACAATTTTACCGCCTATACGACGAAAACGGCGGTTTTTTGTGTGTTTCAAAGCAGGAGGAAGAGGTTTTGCGGATGCAGACCTCCTTTTGGACGGTTTGATTGGATACAAGTGCGAGGAAGGCGGGTGCAAAGATGCAAATTTATAATACGCATACAAGCTTTGACAGCCGGGGCGGGTGCGTGCTCGCGCTTGGGAGCTTTGATGCCCTGCATATTGCGCATCAGGCCCTGATTTGCGAGGCTGTGGCGCAGGCGCGGCTGCGAGGCGTACGTGCTGGCGTACACCTGTTTGACCGCCGGCCGGAAACGGTTCTTTTTCCGCAAAAGGAGTTTAAAAGCATCTATAAAAACGACGACAAGGCACAAATTATTGAGCGCTTCGGTGCGGACTTTGTCTACTATGAAACATTTGATGCGGCGTTCATGAAGCTGGACAGCTTTGCGTTTGCACGAATGCTCAAGGAAAAGCTCGGTGTTTTGTGCGTTGTGGTCGGGTTCCACTATACCTTTGGCTATGGCGGAGCTGGAACGGCGGAGAAATTAAAGCAATTCGGCGAGATGCTCGGCTTTGACGTTGTAGTGTTGGAGCCTATAGAACAGGACGGTGCGCTGGTCAGCTCCACGCTGATACGCGAATGCTTGATAAACGGCGAGATTGCGCGGGCCAACCGCCTGCTTGGGCGTGACTATATGCTTGGCGGCCCGGTTGTACGCGACCGCGGCGTTGGGACACAAATGGGGATTCCGACGGCCAATCTTGCTGTGCCGGACGATATCCTGCTGCCAAAAAACGGCGTATATGCTACTTACAGCAGTGTTGGCGGACGGCTCTTTGCGGGCGTGACGAATATCGGCGTAAGGCCGACGTTTTCACTTGATAAAATAGCTGTTGAGACGCATATTCTCGACTTTCAGGGCGATATTGACGGCGCATATTTGCAGATTTATTTTTTACAGTATCTGCGCCCCGAGAAAAAATTCGACACGAAAGAGGAATTAGCAAGACAGATTTTCAGCGATATGGACGAGGCGAGAAGGCTGTTTGTAGAGAAATGCGGGTAAAATTGCAGAATTTTGTTCTTTTTTTGAAAAAAGCAGAAATATGACTTGAAAAAAGATAGAAAACATGAGAAAATTAATAAGGAAAATTGTATCTTATGATTGAGGGAGGGGCCTGTATGTCAAAAGAAATTATTTCTGTGATACTGGCGGCTGGCGAAAGCAAGGCAATGAAGTCTGATATTCCGAGAGCGGTTTTTCCTGTATTAGGGAAGCCGATGGCGTCGTATGCTGTAAAAGCGGCGTCGGAAGCGGGCGCAAAAAAGAATGTTATGGTAGTAGGTTTTGGGGCTGACAAGGTGCGGGAAGCGTTTGGCGAGGCTGTGTGTTATGCGGACCAGCCCGAAACGGTCGGCACGTCGGACGCAGTTGCGCACGCGCGCGGCTATTTTGAGCAGACGGACGCGTATGTGCTCGTTCTGCCGGGCGACGCGCCGCTCATTGATGCGCAAACGCTGCAAGGCGCAATCAAGTACCATGAGGAATTTAAAAATGAAGCTACAATTATCACGGCGATTGTCAATAATCCCGCCGGATACGGCAGGATTATCCGCAACAGCGCGGGCGACGTTGTGTCGATTGTGGAAGAAAGGCACGCAAACCAAAGCGAGCTGGAAATCAATGAAATCAATTCGAGTATGTACATATTCAACGCAGACGCGCTCTGCTTCGCGCTCGACCAGTATGATTCGCTATCGGACAGTTATGATAAAAACAACCTGATTCACTCAGTGGAGGTGCTGATTAAATCGGGCCGTAAGGTTGGAGCTTATGATGCGGACGATGCAGATTCGATTTTAGGAATCAACGACCGGATTCAGCTTTTTGAGGTTGAGTCGATTCTGCGCAGCCGTATCAATTTAGAGCATATGAGAAACGGCGTAACGATTATGGCGCCGGCGGTAACCTATATTGAGCCGGGCGTTGTTATTGGACAGGACACGGTGATTCAGCCAAACGTCCATCTGCGCGGCAGCACGGTAATCGGTAAAAACGTCATTATTGGTGCAAATTCAATTATTACAAACTGTAAAATTGCCGATGGCGTTGATATTTTGAGCTCCGTTATGGTAGACAGCGAGGTAAGCGAGGGGGCACACGTTGGGCCGTTCGCGTACCTGCGCCCGAACAGCAAGATTGGTAAAAACGTCAAGATTGGCGACTTTGTAGAGATTAAGAACGCGACGCTGGACGAAGGAACGAAGGTGTCGCACCTGACATACGTTGGCGATACAGATGTTGGCAAGCGCGTTAACTTTGGCTGCGGCTGTGTAACGGTCAACTATGACGGGAAAAAGAAGTACCGCTCGACGATTGGCGACGATGCGTTTATTGGCTGTAACACGAACCTTGTTTCGCCTGTGACGGTCAACGATAATGCATATATTGCGGCGGGCTCGACCATTACGGACGAGGTGCCGGAAAGCGCGCTCGCGATTGCGAGAAGCAGACAAGTAAATAAAATGGAGTGGAAAGATAGGAGGAAGCAAGACAAATGATAACACACGGTAAGAACATCAAGATTTTCGCGGCGAATTCCAATCCGGACCTTGCGGCGAGGATTGCAGAGCGGCTGGAGCTTCCGGTCGGGAAATCGAGCGTCGGGATGTTTTCTGACGGTGAAATTTCGGTAAACCTATATGAAACGGTGCGCGGCAGCGACGTATTTGTGGTACAGTCGACCTCCGAGCCGGTCAATGACCATTTGATGGAGCTGCTCATTATGATTGACGCGCTCAAGCGTGCGTCGGCGGGGCGGATTACGGCGGTTATCCCATATATGGGCTATGCGCGTCAAGACCGTAAGGCAAAAGCGCGTGACCCGATTTCTGCAAAGCTGGTTGCCGACCTGATTTCGACGGCGGGAGCGGACCGTGTTCTTACGATGGACTTACACGCGGCGCAGATACAGGGCTTTTTCAATATCCCAGTTGACCATTTGCTCGGCGTGCCGATTCTTGCGCCCTACTATGCAAAGAAATTCGGGCGTGACCGCGACGATGTTGTCGTTGTGTCGCCTGACCTCGGCAGCGTAACGCGCGCGCGTAATTTTGCGCAGCGTTTAAATGTTCCGCTTGCAATTATTGATAAGAGAAGGCCGAAGGCGAATGTGTCCGAGGTAATGAATATTATCGGCGATGTAAAGGATAAGACGGTTATCTTAGTAGACGATATGATTGATACGGCCGGAACGATTACGCACGGCGCACAGGCGCTGGTTGACTACGGCGCGAAGGAAGTGTATGCGTGCTGTACGCATCCGGTGCTGTCCGGCCCGGCGATTGAACGGATTCAAAACTCGCCGATTTCTGAGCTTTTAGTGCTTGATACGATTTCGCTTCCGGAAGAAAAGAAGATTGACAAGATAAAGACGATGTCGGTTGCGCCCGT
>URQR01000140.1 GCA_900550065.1 uncultured Eubacteriales bacterium
TCTTTTGCCTAAACTATAGAATAAAATAAGCGCTTTTGTGCTATAAATGAATATTGACTGTCTTTTTTATAGGATTGACATCAGCACCGCAATGGTCTATACTAAAATCATTGTGAAAAATCAGGAGGGATACTGTATGGTAGAGTCATACATAAAAAGCAATTGGGAAAAGTGCATCCGCGAAAACACACAGGACGACGGTACACTGATTGGGCTTCCGAAGCCGTATATTGTGCCGTGTGTCGGCGGTATGTTTCAGGAGATGTACTACTGGGATACTTATTTTACAAACAAAGGGCTCGCGCTGTCCGGCCTGTGGGAGCAGGTAAAAAACAACACGGATAATATGCTGTATTTGGTGGAGCGTTACGGTTATATGCCAAACGGCAACCGGACGTTCTATTTAACGCGTTCACAGCCTCCGTATTTGTCTATGATGGTGCGGGACGTATACGACCACTATCAAGATAAAAGCTGGCTGGAGAGGGCGTATAGCACGCTGAAAAAGGAATATGCGTTTTGGAAGGAAAACCGTATGACAGAAACAGGATTAAACCAGTACGGCGGTACGGTCAATGAAGCCTCGATGGAGGAGCTTGTGCCCGGGTTTGCACAGCGCGTCGGCGTCACACTGCCGTACAATGACCCGAAGCTGATTACAAAGCATCATATCGTACACTGTGAAAGCGGCTGGGATATCAACCCGCGCTGGGGCTTTACGGCGTATGATTATGTACAGATTGATGTTAACGCTTTGCTGTATGCGCTTGAAATTAACATGTCCTTTTTTGCATCAGAGCTTAAAAATAGGGAAGAGAGCCTATGGAGTGAACGGGCAGCTGTCCGTAGAACACAGATGGAGCGAGTGTTCGTCACGGAGGATGGACTGTACTTTGACTATAATTTTGTGACTAAAACGCATAGCAGCGTATTTAGCGCCGGCTCGTTTTATCCGCTGCTTGTCGGCGCGGCGACGGAGCAGCAGGCAAAGGCCGCACAGGATGCTCTGCCTCGTTTGGAGGCGGCGTACGGCGTGCTCACGTGTGAGAAAAACGATGTGGCGGGTAATTACCAGTGGGATTACCCAAATGGCTGGGCGCCGATTCAGTACATTGTGATACAAGGTCTGCGCAATTATGGTTTTATAGAGGATGCGAAGCGGCTGGCGAAAAAATATGTTGCTTTGGTCGATTCTGTCTTTGAAAAAACGGGCTGCCTTTGGGAAAAGTATAATGTTGTCGAAGGGAGCATCAACGTTACCAACGAGTACGAGATGCCCGCTATGATGGGCTGGAGCGCGGGCGTGTATTTGTACTGCGCGGATTTGCTCAAGTAAACTCAATAAAAAAGGCGTCATTTTTTGACGCCTTTTTTTGTGTTTGCCATTTGCTCCAGCAGATGATTCATCTCAGCCCCAATGGAAACAATATTGCCAAAAATATAAAACCACAACATTACGACGATAATTGCGCCAATAGAGCCATACAGCAACGAGAAACGGTGTGACAGGCGCACATAGATTGAAATCGCCACGCCGATGAGCGCAATGCCGACTGTAGAGAAGAGACTGCCCCATACCACACGCCGTAGGCGCATCCTCCTGTATGGTGCAAAATAGTATAAAAACATCAGAACAAAAAAGATCATAATAAAGGCCAGCGAAATAACCGTAATTGTTAGGACCGTAATCGTCTGACCGGTTTAGTGGACGATGTAGAGCTGCTCAAACAGCTTGCTCCCAACGGCAATCGCGGCGATTAAAACAAGCGTAAGGATACCGACTGCAAGCGTAAAGATAGTCGAGAGCAAAAAGTCAGACACCGGGTGGCGGCGTTGCTCGATACCATATATAGTATTAATTGTGATGTTGATTGCGTTGACCGCCCGGGAGGCGGAGTAAAGACTGATAATAATTGAAAAAATAAGTACATAGTTATTGCTGATATTGGCGATATAGTCGTTATATGTCACGAGCAGATCGACAATCTGCGCGGGAAAAAACGGCGAAATCAGCGCGACGAGCGTCGTATTGTCCAAGTTCACAAGCCCGATGAGCGCGTTTAGAAACATGATAAACGGAAACAGCGACAGCGTAAAAAAATACGCCATACTGCCGCTCGTATAAGCAATCCGGTTATCATTATAGCGACGAACCAGCTCGTTTATAAAAATAATAAGTTTATTTTTGGTCCGAAACTCCCACGGACCGATTTTAATCACCACAACCACCGTAAAACCACCCCAGTTTTTATATACCACCATTTTAACATAAAAAACAATTGGGCACAAATCAAATGATATTTGACTTATGCCCAACTTTTTTGTTACTGCATTAAATTCTAATGTTATTTCATGCCCTGCTCATAAGCGGAAATCATCTTCTTAACCATCTGACCGCCTACGGAACCTGCCTGCTTGCTCGTAAGGTCACCATTGTAACCCTGCTTCAGGTTAACGCCTACTTCCGATGCCGCTTCCATCTTGAACTTATCGAGTGCCGCTCTTGCTTCCGGTACCAAGTTCTGCTTGTTGCTGCTGTTAGCCATTGTGTTTCACCTCCTTGTTTGGTTTACACAGATAATTTGTGCAAAATTAAAAATAATATGAGGTGTAATTTTTACCAAATGGCTGTTTCTTTTTCGTATAGATATGCCTATCAGAAAACCCAATAACCGTATCTACAGCAGGATTTTTCCGGTCAGCGTTTCGACCTTTTTGTCGAGTGCGGCCTGCTCTTCTGGCGTGCATGCGAGTGCAGTGTCGCATAAAAGGCCGACCGCCTGCTGCACTTCTTTTAATATATCTATGTCGTCAAACAAATTCGCAATTTTCAGCGTAGGGATACCGTGCTGCTTTGTCCCAAAGAAGTCGCCCGGCCCACGCAATTTGAGGTCTTCTTCGGAAATATAGAATCCGTCGTTTGAGCTGCACATGATTTCCATACGCTTTTTTGCGGTCTCTCCGTCGGTTTGGTTAAACAAAATACAGTAGCTTTGCTCCACTCCGCGCCCGACGCGCCCGCGCAGCTGGTGGAGCTGTGAAAGGCCGAACCGCTCCGCATTTTCGACGACCATGACGTTCGCGTTGGCAACGTCTACGCCGACTTCAATGACTGTGGTAGAAACAAGAATGTCAATTTCACCCGCGGCAAACGCCGTCATCAGAGCGTCCTTTTGCGCCGCCCCAAGCCGACTGTGCAAAAGTGCGATACGATAGGCGGGGAATATCTTTTTTGACAGCGTTTCGGTATACGCGACCACATTTTTTAAGTCCGTATTCTCTGTCTCTTCAATTAGAGGACAGACGATATACGCCTGCCGTCCATTGTCGACGTGCTTTTTAATGAAGGCATAAATCCGTTTGCGCATTCCTTCTCCGACGGCGTACGTTTCGACCGGCTTGCGCCCGGGCGGAAGCTCGTCAATGATTGAGATATCGAGGTCTCCGTATAAAATCAGCGCAAGCGTGCGCGGAATTGGCGTCGCACTCATGACCATGACATGCGGATTATTGCCCTTCTGTGCGATTGCGTCACGGTGAACGACTCCAAAACGGTGTTGCTCGTCTGTTACGACCAGCGCAAGGTCTTTGTAGACGACCCGCTCTTGTATCATTGCGTGCGTTCCGACGATAAGGTCGGCGCGCCCGCTCTCAATCTCTGCATAGGCGGCCTCCTTTTCTTTTGGGCTCATCGAACCAATCAAAAGGCAGACTTTCAGCCGTCCGTTCATCATTTTTACAAAATTGTCGTAGTGCTGGCGCGCGAGGAGTTCAGTAGGGGCCATAAGCGCGGCCTGCGCCCCATTTTTTGCTACGATATACATTGCCGCCGCCGCGACCGCCGTCTTACCCGAGCCAACGTCGCCCTGTACAAGCCGGTTCATCGGCCTACGTTCCGACAAGTCGGCACAAATCTCACGCAGGACACGCGCCTGCGCGTTTGTAAGGCGGTAGGGGAGCGAAGCGGTAAACGCAGCAAGATAAGACGTGTCAAGTACGCTGTCGCGCAAACACGCGGTCTTGCTTTGTTTAATCTTAGCGAGCGAGAGCGAGAGCGTTAGGAGCTCCTCAAACACAAGCCTGCGCCGCGCGCGTGAAAACGTTTCAAAGTCTGCCGGAAAGTGAATATTTTCTATTGCTTGCCGGAGCGGCAGAAGATTATATCGCTTTAGCAGGGAGCGGGGGAGCGTTTCCTCCAATTCTGCTGCTGTGCCGAGCGCCTGCGCGATTGTGCTCTGTACGTTTTTCTGTGTCAGCCCTTCTGTGAGTGGATAAAGCGGGACAATTTTCCCGGTCACGACCTGCGGCTTGTCCAGCCGCTCAAAAATCGGGTTTTCTATGGTCTTGCGCGGCCCGATACGCCGGATTTTGCCGTAAAAAATATAGCTTTCACCCTTTTGAAGACTGGTTTTTATGTACTTGTTGTTAAACCATGTCGCCTGCAACTGCCCGCTTTCGTCAGCGAGCTCGGCGCTGTAGAGCGACAGTGTCTTATTGATGCGACGCTGTGAAACAGCAGAAAAAACGGTGGCTTTTATGCACACCGTTTGTGAGTCGTACGCTTCATATATGGGAACAATTTTTGTCCGGTCTTCGTAGCCGCGTGGGTAGTAGGTCAGCAGGTCGTAAACCGTCATAACGCCTACTTTTTCAAACAACTGCGCCCGCGCGCTGCCGATTCCTTTTAAAACCGTAATTCGATCGTTTAACATGATTCCATCACTCCACAGAAATGATGTAGTAATAGAGCGGTTGCCTACCAGCCTGCAATAATACATCATAATCCGGGTACAATTCTTCTAAGCGGTCAGCCGCGGCCTGCGCCTGCGCATCTGTTACATCTTCGCCATAGTAGACCGAAATCACCTCAGAATTTTCATCAATCATACGGCTAATTAGGTCGTAGAGCGCCTCGTCAGGACTGTCCGCGACCGAGCAAATCTCGCCGTCGCTGATGCCGATAATGTCTCCCGTCTTGATTTCCTTGCCCGATATGCTCGTATCGCGCACGGCGTACGTTACCTGCCCTGTTTTCACATTTTCGAGCGCGGCGGTCATCGCCTGTGTATTTTGTTCTTTATCTAAATGCGGCAAAAACGCCATCATTGCGGCGATTCCCTGCGGCGCGGTTTTAGACGGCAGGACAATTACGTCGCGTTGACACAAATCCGCCGCTTGGTTCGCCGCTAAAATGATATTCTTATTGTTTGGCAAAACGAATACACAGTCTGCATTGACCGACTCGACCGCCTTTAAAATATCATCCGTGCTCGGATTCATCGTCTGCCCGCCCTCAATAATTTCGTCCGCACCGTAGTCGCGGAAAATATCGGCAAGGCCGCTGCCCGCCGTTACGCAGACAAAGCCATATGGCTTATGCGGCTTTGCAGGTGCAGCTTGCTCCGCCGCCGCGCCGCCGCGCCCCCGATTCGGCGACCGCGGTCGCACGGAGTATTCTCCCGAGGTGCGCGACTCGCTGCTGTCGGGATGGCAACC
>URQR01000141.1 GCA_900550065.1 uncultured Eubacteriales bacterium
TATGGTATAATATACGCAAGAGCAGAGCTCTTGCGCTTGGAAAAAGACACTGTCGGGGCACCGCCCCTCCTGCGGCGTATGCCGCATCGTATCTTTTTCGGGTCTGTACCACATTTATGGTATAACAGTCTCAAAATCTTCGATTTTGAGCCATTGGAAGAATTGTTATCGGGGCATTGCCCCTCTTCCTGCTACGCAGGAACACAATTTTTCGGTTTTGTGCGCTAATTTATGGCAGATACGACATAATAAAAGGCATGGGGTGTTGTATGAAAATGGAGGACATTATCTTGGTACAAAAAGATTTGCAGGATAAGATGAATCAGGGGAAGAAGGAAAGTCAAAAGCTTGAATCTCCCGAAGCGAAGGCCATTTATGAAGAAATGTGCGATTGCTTTGATAAGCTGGTTATGCTTACAAAGCGGTATAAGGCGGAGGGGCGGTAGGCTGCGGCTTATAACAAGATTCCATTAAGAGTTTTTGAGCTTAATGCACAAAAACTTCCTAAATGGCGTTTCAACCTCGCGAAGCGAGGGATATATACCCGCCGCTTGCTCTACAAAGCAAAGCCCGTTGCCTATAGAGGCGGGGAACATCTTAGCGAGGTTATCAAAAAACGGTATCCGGGCGTTATCCGGATACCGTTTTTTTCATCATAGCAGAAACATTAGAATTTAAGAACCCCAAAAGCCTCCAGTACGGAGCTAATCAGGATTGCGACAATACAAATCGGCGCAACATATTTAATCATAATCTTATACATTGCTTCTCTCTTAAACTGAGACGAAATTTTTACCTCGTCGCTGATTGTTTTAACACCGATGACATACCCGACAAAGAGACAGGTCAGCAGCGCACCAATCGGCATCAATACCGCGTTTGTGATAAAGTCGAAGAAGGTTAAAAAGTCCATCCCCAAAATTGTAAAAGAAGACCAGATTCCGTTACCGAGCGAGGACGGTATCCCTAAGATAAACGCACCGCCCGCAACGATTGCTGTCGCCGGTCCGCGGCGCAGCTTCCACTTATCGACCAGCGTCGATACGACGCTTTCCATCAGAGAAATTGCAGACGTCAGTGCGGCAAAGAACACCAAAAGGAAGAACGCGCCGCCGACCACGCCGCCAAACGGCATCGAGTCGAATACCTTCGGAAGCGTTACAAACATCAGCCCTGGACCCTTGTTGAGGTTCGCGTTTAATACCGCGCTGTCGCCGGCTGAGAACGAGAAAATAGCCGGAATAATCATAAGAGCGGCTAAAATTGCGATACCTGTGTCAAACAGCTCGATACGCTTTACGCATTTGTTTAGGTCATCTTTCTTCTGTAAATACGAGCCGTAGGTAATCATGATACCCATTGCAAGCGACATAGAGTAAAACATCTGCCCGAGCGCGGCGAGCAGCGTCATAGGTGAAAACTGTGCAAAATTCGGGATAAACAGATACTTGATTCCCTCCATTGCACCCGGCAGCGTCGCACTGTATATTGCAATCGCGACAGAGAGCACGACAAGAATCGGCATTAGAATTTTGCTGACCTTTTCAATGCCCTTTTCCACACCGTTTACGACGACTAAGTATGTCAAAGCCATAAAAATTGCAAACCAAAACAGCGGCGACCACGGATCGCCAATAAAGCCGCCAAAGAAGTTCTCGTGTGCGACCGACATGGAGTGTCCGGCCACAAATTCATAGAAATACTTTACCACCCAGCCGCCGATAACGCTGTAGTACGACAAAATAATGAATGCGACAAAAACGGCAATCCATCCGATAAAGCTGTACTTCTTTGATAGTGCTTGATATGCGCCGATTGGGCTCAGCCCCGTTTTTCTGCCCAGCGAAATCTCTGAAATCATAATCGTGTAGCCAAAGGTGACAACGAGAATGACGTAAATCAATAAGAATATTCCGCCGCCGTACTTTGCTGCTAAATATGGGAAACGCCAGATATTGCCCAGACCAACGGCGCTGCCCGCCGCGGCTAAAATAAAGCCGAGGCTTCCCGAAAATTTCCCCCTTTTTTCCATAGTGAACCTCCTTTTGTTATTTGATGCGCACGCTGCTGCCAAGGTGCCGCGCAGGTGCGCTTCGTTTTTCGTTATAGGCTTCTAAGCCGATATGGTTTCTGTTATAATATACCCAAAAATCCTAAAATATACTCACAGGCAAATACCGTCCCGACGCTTGCCAGCGCAACGGGCATCAGCCCGAGGTTTTTGTACGAAAGCGCAAGGGCGACAACGGTTCCTGCAATAGCCGAACCAAGAGACGCCGTCGACGTGAACACGTCCGGAAATACCATTGCCGCCAACACGCCATATGGCATGTACATCAAAAAGGACTGCAAAAACCGGTTCTTTATTTTTTTTCGGAATACTGCCAACGGAACGACCCGCGGCAGGTAGGTGACGGCCGCCATTACTACAATGGCCCATATCAAACGCTGTGTGCTCACTTGACCGCCTCCTCTTCACGCAGCGGGAAAAACGCCGCCCCAACGGCGGAGGATACAACACCGCAGATAATGATAACCCAGCCTTTGCTCAGTGCGCTCAGGAACGGGACATAATAGAAGATACAGCTAATTATAACTGAAATTAATACGACGCGCGTTACAGGCCCGGACGACTTTGCAGCAGGCAGGATGATTGCGATAAACATGGCGTAGAGCGCAATACCAAGCGCGCTGCGAACCGACATAGGTAGAAAAGAGCTGGCAAACGCGCCGAGCGCCGTACCAAGTACCCAGCCGGAGTACGAGCAGAGAATCAGCCCCAGCATATAGCGAAAATTTAGTACACGGCCCTGCTGCATCGCTACCGCAAAAATTTCGTCCGTATTACCGAACGCAATCACGAGCCGCCCCCAAAAGGATATCTCCGGAGACAGACGCTGGGACAGCGAAAGCGACATCAGTAGGTAACGCATATTGATGATTAACAGCGTAAAGGCAATCTCAGTAAAAGCCGCACCCGCGGCGATTAGATCCGCGCCCGCAAACTGGCCCGTGCCGGTAAAGTTTGTGAGTGAGATTAAAACCGGCGACCACGCCGGCATTCCTTTTTGCACCGCAATCATACCAAAGGCGAAGGCGACAGAAATATAGCCCATCGCAATCGGCAGCCCGTCCTTTGCGCCTTTGCCAAAGGTCATATCGCAGAGCATCTGTCCCACCTCCATTTTACTATATTTGGTAAAAAATGCGCCTATAAAAAAATATTCGTACACATAGGCACGAATATTTTTTTACGGGCACTGCCCGTGTCATCCAAAACAAAAAGTAACTATTTGGTACTGTGCCGCGAAACCGCGGCGGTCGGTTTTGTTTCAAAAAGCTTTCTTTCAAACAACGATAACGTCAAACATTATACAATTCGCAAGAAACTCTTTTTATATACAAAATCAGATACCAATTACAGTTTTGTTACGTTGGCAGCCTGCGGCCCCTTTGCGCCATCAATAACTTCAAACTCTACACTGGCACCCTCTTCAAGTGTCTTGTAGCCTTCGCCCTGGATTGCGGAAAAATGTACAAATACATCCTCGCCGCTCTCGCTCTGGATAAATCCATAGCCTTTTTCACTGTTGAACCATTTTACTGTTCCTTTTTGCATTACTTTGTTCCTCCAAATCTTTTTTACACAGCAAACTGCTGTAGCAAGCTGCTGTGCTTCCCGATAATAATATCACACCGCATGCGGGTTGTCAATAAAAAATTTAACAAAAGCGGCCAATCCTATCCCGGTTTTTCGAGGTATTTCGCATAGATAAAATATTATATTTCCTGCAACCAATTCCTCCCTTTTGCCGTCTATATGAAGTAGAGGACATGCGGAATCAAAATTTATTTTAAAAGGGGTGTATATCAGATGAAGAAAGCGCTTTGTATACTATTGGCGCTGTGTCTGCTGACGGCGAGCGTAAACGTATTTGCGGCGGACACATACCATGTGGGCGGCTATGATATTCCATACGACGAGGGCGGCGCGCAGCGGCTTGCACGGCTTGGGCTGTTTTACGGGACGGAAAACGGCTATGCATTAGACGAAGGTGTAACGCGCGCGCAGGCGGCGGTGATGGTTCTGCGTTTAATAGGCGAGGAGCAAAATGTGGCCGCGGACGCGCAAAGCCGATTTGCCGACATGGAGGGCCATTGGGCGAGAGACGCAGTTGCATACGCGGATGCGCTGGGCTACATAAATGGTACAGGCGAGGACACATTTGAGCCGGAGCGCGGCGTGACGGGGCGCGAGCTTGTGAAAATTCTGCTGAGTGCGATGGGCTATACAGACATAACGATTGAAAACGCATATGATAAAGGCGTTGAAACAGCGCTTTTGGTCAACAACTTTACAAAAGCGGCCGTTCGGGACGCGGACTATGCGCTAAACCGCAACGATATGGTAAGTATTTGCAGCAGTGCGCTGCTGACTAAGACGCCGGACGGCCGTATGCTCAAGGATGTTTTGGTGGAGAAGGGCGCGTTCACGATTCAGGAATTTAACAGCGTGATGCTGTGTGTGCTGCCGGTTCCGCCACAGGCGCGCGGTTTTGGCTGGAATTTGAATATGTATATGCCGCAGGACAAAAATTATATGTTTTCACCGCTGAGTATCAAGATTGCGCTTGCGATGGCGGCAAACGGCGCGGAGGGCGAAACGCGGCAGGAGATGCTTGATGCGCTTGGTATCGATGACCTTGACGCATTTAACACACATGTGGCAGAGCTTATTGCGCGCTACGCGGAAAATGAGGACGTGAAGCTCGAGATTTCGAATTCCATTTGGCTCAACAAAGAGTATCCCGGTGCGCAGAACGCGAAGTTTCAAGACGGCTTTGTAAGACTGCTGACCGATTATTACGCGGCGGAGGCCGACACGGTGACAAATGCGGACGCGGCGCAGCGGATTAACGGCTGGATTGAGCAAAAAACAAACGGAAAAATTAAAAACGTGATACAGGACGCAGACTTTTTGTCCGCGCTGGTGAACGCGGTCTACTTTAAGGGCACATGGCGCGAGCAGTTTAAGACGAACGCAACAGCGCCGGACACATTTACGAGCCGTGACGGAAGCGAAAAAGAACTTGATTTCATGAACCAGACGGGGTATTTTCGCTACTACGAGGACGACATGGTACAGATGGTGTGCCTGCCGTATGAGGACAGAGATATTGCCTCGACAGATACGTCGAAAAAATGGATACGGAGTATGTGAAGCTCTCTATCCCGAAATTTAAAATAGAGTATGAAGAAAAGCTCAACGATATGCTGGGCGAGCTTGGCATGAAAAAGGCGTTTTCCGACCAAAACACGGAATTTACAAAAATGATTGACGATTATCCGCTCAATATCTTTATCGATAAAGTGATTCACAAAACCTATATTGATGTAGACGAGAACGGCACGGAAGCCGCGGCGGTCACAGCGGTAATCAATGCGGCGGGCTCGGCGATGCCGCCGGAGCCGGTATCCTTTGTCGCTGACAA
>URQR01000142.1 GCA_900550065.1 uncultured Eubacteriales bacterium
GGTGACGATTGACGGTGATACGACCACGATTGATTTGCACATTACAGTCGTATACGGCGCAAAGGTGCCTGAGGTTGCGTGGGAAATACAAGAAAAGGTGAAAAAGGCTGTCGAATCTATGACGGGGCTTACAGTGAATAAGGTCAACATTTATATCGAAGGCGTTGTAATTGAACGGGAGCCGAAAAAAGAAACACGGCCGCCCAAAGTAGAGGAAAAAGAAGTGGAAGCAGAAGAAGAGAAAAAAGAAGTGGACAGCGAAGAGTGTGAATAACAAGCAACAGAAAGGCTTCTGCAAATAAAGCGGAAGCCTTTTTTATGTTTGTGGGCTTTGATTTCAAACGGATATAGATTTTGTGCGCAAATTTTGCGCATTGTACACTTGTGTTTTGAAATCCAGTTTGATATAATAATAAAGTCACGCTACAAAATTCGACAGAATTTTAGGAGGACGGCGAAATGGGCGGCGAATGGGAAAAATTACAGGAAAGCTGCGCTTATATTCGAGAAAAAACGGAGTTGATTCCGCGTGTGGCGGTGGTGCTCGGCTCGGGACTGGGCGGCTTTGCAGCCCGGGTGGACAATTGTTGCTTACTTTCGTATGAGGAAATTCCGGGGTTTCCGGCCTCTACGGTGAGCGGGCAGGAGGGCGGTCTGCTGCTCGGTAGAATTGGGACGGTACCCGTTGCTGTAATGCAGGGCCGCGTCCATTATTATGAGGGCTATCCGATGTCGGACGTGGTTTTTCCGGTTCGGCTGATGAAGCTGCTTGGCGCGCAGAAGGTAGTATTGACCAATGCCGCAGGCGGAATCAACCGTGCATTGTCGGCGGGGAGCTTTATGCTGCTTAAAGACCATATTGCTTCGCTGGTGCCGTCGCCGCTCATAGGGACGAACATTGACACGCTTGGAACGCGGTTTCCGGACATGAGCGAGGTATATGATAAAGAGCTGCGCACACTGGCACAGCAGGCCGCGGCACAGGTGGGGGCTGTGCTGCATGAGGGCGTGTATTTACAAACGACAGGCCCGCAGTATGAAACGCCTGCGGAGATTAAACTGTTTGCACAGTGGGGTGCGGACGCGGTTGGAATGAGCACAGCGTGCGAGGCAATCGCTGCCCGCCATGCAGGGCTGCGCGTGTGCGCGATTAGCTGTATATCCAATATGGCGGCGGGAATATCACAAACGCCGCTTTCACATGAAGAAGTAAAACAAAACGCCGGCAGGGTGTCGGATTTATTTGAAAGGCTCCTTTATGAGACGGTTTTGGCCGTAGGTGGGGCGGTTTAAGGGGAGAAAAGGGGAAATGATTGATCTGCATCTGCATTTGGACGGGTCACTCGACACGGACACAATCCTATTTTTAGCGCGGGAGGACGGCGTTGCTTTGCCGGCCTATGACGATAAAGGCTTACGGCCTTACATAACCGCTCCAAAAGGCTGTCTTGGATTAAACGAATATTTAAAACGCTTTGATCTGCCTTTGTGTGTACTGCAAACGGCATTTGCGATTGAATATGCCGTCTCTGAGCTTATTTTGCGGCTCGATGCGGCGGGTATGCGGTATGCGGAAATTCGTTTTGCACCGCAGTTGCATATGCAAAATGGCCTCACCCAGCAAGAGGTTGTTGAGGCGTCGCTGCGCGGGCTTCAAAAGGGTATTGGCTCCAGCAAGCATATGAAAGCCCAGTTGATTCTGTGCTGTATGCGCGGCGAGGACAATGAACAAGAAAATGAACAGACGGTTCACCTTGCAAAGGCATACTTAAAAAAAGGCGTCGCCGCCGTCGACCTTGCCGGCGCGGAGGGGCTGTACCCGACACAGAAATATCAAAGCCTATTTGCGCTTGCGGCTCGTCTTGATGTGCCTTTCACGATTCATGCGGGCGAGGCGGACGGCGCGCAGAGCGTGCGTGCGGCGGTAGAATTTGGCGCGCGGCGCATTGGGCATGGGATACGAATGTGCGAGGATGCGGCTGTGATGGATATGGTGATTGAGCAGGGGATTGCGCTTGAGCTTTGCCCGACGAGTAATCTGCAAACTGGTGCTGTGGGTGCAATTCGGGATTATCCAATCCGCCGGTTTTTGAGTGCCGGCGTGATTGCAACGGTGAATACGGATAACATGACGGTATCGAACACAACGGTAAAAAATGAGCTTGCACTGCTGCGGAAGGGGATATCGCTGACAGCGGAGGAGGAAAAGATGCTTTTGCTCAATGCGGTTTACGCTTCTTTCTTGCCGGAGGAGGATAAACAGACGCTTTCGGAGCAGATTTATGTACATGGGTGTTATATTTAAAAAGAGAGAGTTGTTCAGAGCCATAAAAGCTATGGCTTTGTATGGCTCTTTTTTTATATAAAATATCGATATTTTCATATATGGTTTCAATATAATATATTTACATACAGCTATATAAAAGGTATAATATTTATATAGAAAACTGATAAAAGCAGGGAGAGTGTTTGGTCAGTATCACAATTATTCATGCAGCAAAAGACAGGGGAGGAGAAAATTTTGAAAAAATCGGCAAAAAAATGTTTATCATTTATGCTTGTGCTATGCCTATTGGTAAGCGTATGCACAAGTGCGGGCGCGCTCGTTTTCGCGCAGGAGGCGGCGCCTGATACGGTGTTGTTTACGGAGACGTTTGACGACTATCCGGACGGTACAAAACAGTTAACGGCAGAAAACAGCAAGTGGGACAGTATGAGCGGTATGGGCGGTGAAACGGCGGACTTTGAGGTTGCGGTGGATCCGAAGGACTCGCTTAATAAGGTTGGGAAGATATGGAAGAAGGGCGGCGTAACTACAAAGGCAGTTAAGTCGATTAAGGTTCCGTTCGACAAACCGATTGTTTTCAGCGGGCGTATTTATATGCCGGCGAAAGGCAGCAGCGCTGTTGCCTCCAAAAAATCACTTTCCATTAAAACCGGAGCGGTAAGCGGTAACAACAAATACGTATTTTATACGCGCCCGGACGGCCAGCTTCGCGTCGGCGGCAGCGGCAGTGCAATTGAAAAGATGCAGGAAAGTGAATGGGTGACATTCCATATCGTATTGGAACCGAATGAAGCAGATATGACAAAGTGCCCAATCAGGAGCTTTGTCAGCGGCGGTCTGACCGATTCAAACAGCAGCTCGAACCCGCCGTATGTAACGCAGACCTTGGCGACAACGTTGGATGCAAGTAAATTTAAAAATACGATAACGGATTTTTACTTGACATTTGATGACAGCAGTAATACGGAAGATGCTGAAATTTATGTAGATGACCTTATGGTATGGCAGGCCGAATCCTTTACGATGGCGCCGGTAAAGGCGACGAACGTAACTATAAACGAGGAGGTAGAAATTCGCTTTAACCATGCGGCGGATTTGACCTCGTTTAAGCCGACTGACGCGGTGGTTTCTGTAGAAGGAGGCGCGCCGGTCAATGCGCAGGTTACATATGATGAGCGAAAGCCGGACCGCTTTACGCTCAGTTTTCCCAACGGACTGAGTGCGGACACGAACTATGTCGTGACGCTGCCGGATACGGCGAAGGACGTTTTGGGAAACAGTCTGACGACTGCTGCACGCTTTTCAACAGGAGAGGGCGGCACGCCGGTCTATGACCCTATCACAAACATTGCGATTTCGCATGATGCGCCGATTGAGCAGGAAGTGGATAAGTTAGAAACGATTACGTTTACGGCAGTGACAACGCCGGCAACGAATGTAGATTATAATAAGATTGAGTGGCTTGTGGGAGACGAGGTAAAGCTGACGGGGAGAACGTTTGCATACACGCCGTCGGGCGCGGCAGGCGATGAGATTGTGATTACAGCGCGTTATTCGGAGAATACGGCTGTTTTAGACAGCAAAACAGTTACTTTGATTGCGCCGAAGCCGATTCCGGTAACGGGTATTTCGCTGCTTCCGGAAAAGCTGACTCTGTGGCAGGATTACTCGGAGGATGTAACGCCGCGCGTATGGTTCACGCCGCAGGACGCGACGAATCAAGCGGTAAAGTGGACGTCGAGCGACCCGAGCGTTGCGACAGTTGACGAAACGTCGGGCTCTGTTACAATGTTAAAAGAGGGTACGACGACAATTACAGCGACGACGGTGGACGGCGGCTTTACTGGGACAATGGAGCTGACGGTTACGCCGGCGCTGAACCGCGCGAGTAACCAAAAGATGAATCTCGACGATTTGGCGAAGGATGCCCCGGCGAGGATTGATGTAAACGACCATCTTGGCTGGCCGGAAACGGTCGGCGATTATAAGATTGCGCTGTGGAGCGGCGACAAGACAATGGCGTATACAGCCACGACGGACGACAGCCACAGCGAGGACTTTAATAAGTGGAACGCGTGGAACAAGGGGCTTACGGACGAGCAGATGGAACAACTGCGGCAGGATGGTATCAATGGGACAAGCGGCGTAAAAGGATTCGATACGACAAAGTATGAAACCGCGTACGGCGTACCGACGACGTTTTTTGTACCCATTCAGAATTATGTGCCGGGCCAGTCGACGGGTAAACCATATGCGACGAATAGATGGGCCGAACAGGTAGCGGCGGGCCAGTCGGTACAGTCGCACTCGAAGTATCATATTGACGGCGATGTGAAAAATAGCACCTTTACGTCGGCACTGCATGCAGAGGATATGCTCGATTCGAGAGAAAAAATTAATGAAGCGCTCAAGGATACGGGCCTCGAGTGCCGTACCTTTGCTATTCCGTGGGGCGGCGGCAATATAAATATTTGGCGTCAGTTCTACATTGCGGCGCGCAGCAGCGGAACAGGAATCAATGTGCCGGGAAGGATTTTGTATAACAAAGTTGACAGCTTCAGCTTAAACGGCGGGCGGACAGCGGCGCAGATGAGCAATTTGATTAATACTTCGCTGAATCCAAACAGTTCAAATTACGGCGCATGGGTTTGCACACATGCGCATGGACTCGACTATACAAGAGATTCAAAAACGGGTCTGTTGACTTCGGATGTTATTTCGGAATTTTATAAAAATGATATTGCGCCGAACAAGGACAAAATCTGGCTTTCTACCTTTGATGCAGTCGCGCAATACGGACAGGAACGCGACACGGCGGCACTAACCGTGACGGAAAGCACGTCCGACAAAATCGTTTACACGCTGACGGACGAGATGGACGATACGATGTTTGACTACCCCCTGACCGTCAAATTCCGCGTGCCGGACGACTGGTCGCAGATCAGTGCGACGCAGGCGCAGAGCGGCGGCGCGGCAGCGCTCCCGGTCACGGAAACGACGGTTGACGGCAAGAGGTACGTCCTCGTTGATACGGTGCCGGACCGCGGTGCGGTTACGCTTGCGCCGGCTGGCATCACGCCGCCCGATCCCGCTACGGCCACGGTGACGGCCGCCGCAATCGGCGCTGGCTCCGTTTCCGCTGGCGGTT
>URQR01000143.1 GCA_900550065.1 uncultured Eubacteriales bacterium
AGACATTGGAAAAAGCTGCTGTCGGCGCACTATGCGCCGGATAAACGGCGCTATGGCCTCGCTCCCGCAGAGCGGGAACGCATCTTTTTCGGATCTGTGCGCTGATTTATAATGTTAATGATGGAAAGGAGTGTGCCGCCCGGCGGCACAACAACGCTTATGGAATTTCGCAGTGGTACATGGTTAAATGAAATTAACACCCGTGATTTTATCATAAAAAACTATACGCCCTATGACGGCGACGAGTCGTTTTTAGCGCCGCCGACCGTGCGCACAAAGGCGCTGTGGGACAAGCTGTGCGAGCAAATGAAGGTAGAGCGGGCGCGCGGCGGCGTATACGACATCGACGAAAAGACGATTTCGACCATCACGGCGCACGGCGCGGGCTATATCGACAAAGACCTCGAGCAAATCGTCGGCCTACAGACGGACGAACCGTTAAAACGGGCGATTATGCCGTTTGGCGGCATCCGCCTTGTCCGTAATTCCGTCGCAACATATGGCAAAGAGATGGACGAAACGGTCGAGCATGTGTTCCAATATCGTAAGACGCACAACGACGGCGTGTTCGACGTTTACACAGACGAGATGAAGAAAGCGCGCCACGCGGGTATCATCACTGGCCTGCCGGACGCGTACGGGCGCGGCAGAATCATCGGCGACTACCGGCGCGTCGCGCTCTACGGCGTTGACCGGCTGATTGCGGAAAAGCAGAAGCAGAAAAGCGCGATGACGTTTGAAACGATGGACAGCCCGGCAATCCGCCTGCGCGAGGAGGTATCCGAGCAGATTCGCGCTCTGGCCGAGCTCAAGGAAATGGCGGCAAAGTACGGTTTTGACATCTCCCGCCCGGCACAGGACGTAAAAGAGGCCATCCAGTGGCTATATTTCGGCTATCTTGCGGCGGTAAAGGAGCAAAACGGCGCAGCAATGTCGATTGGACGGATTTCTACTTTCCTCGACTGCTACGCGCAGCGCGATTTAGAAGACGGCCGCTATACAGAGGAAGAAATTCAAGAGTTTGTCGACCATTTTGTGATGAAGCTGCGGATTGTACGCTTTTTGCGCACACCGGCTTACGACGAGCTATTCTCCGGCGACCCGACGTGGGTGACGGAGTCTATCGGCGGCGTGTGTGCGGACGGACGGCACATGGTGACAAAAATGTCGTACCGCTTTTTGCACACGCTGACCAACCTCGGCCCCGCGCCGGAGCCGAACCTGACGGTTTTGTGGAGCGGGCGGCTGCCGTATGCGTTTAAAAAATATTGCGCGAAGGTGTCGATTGAAACGTCGTCCATACAGTACGAAAACGACGACATGATGCGCAGTAAGTTTGGCGACGACTATGGTATCGCGTGCTGCGTATCGGCGATGAAAATCGGCAAGCAGATGCAGTTTTTCGGCGCGCGGGCAAACCTTGCAAAGGCACTTTTGTACGCCATCAACGGCGGCAAAGACGAAAAAAGCGGTGAGCAAATTGCGCCCGAAATCGCGCCAATCACGAGCGAATATCTCGACTATGACGAAGTGATGCGAAAATACGACTATATTCTCGACTGGCTGTCGAAATTATATATTAACACCTTAAACATCATCCACTATATGCACGACAAATACTGCTACGAGCGAATTGAAATGGCGCTTCACGACGAGGATATCGTCCGCACCTGCGCGTGCGGGCTTGCGGGGCTGTCCGTTGTGTGCGACAGCCTGTCGGCAATCAAGTACGCAAAGGTACGCCCAGTCCGCAACGAGCAGGGCATCGCGGTCGATTTTGTCACGGAGGGCGACTTCCCGAAATTCGGCAACAACGACCCGCGCGTAGACGAAATTGCGACAGATATTGTAAAAGTATTTATGAAAAAGCTGTCCAAGCAGCGCACCTACCGCCATTCTAAGCCGACGATGTCGATTCTGACCATTACCTCAAACGTCGTATACGGTAAAAAGACCGGTACAACGCCGGACGGCAGAAAGGCGGGCACACCGTTTGCGCCGGGTGCGAACCCAATGCACGGACGCGATACAAAAGGGGCTGCGGCTTCTATGAAGTCGGTTGCCGCTCTGCCGTACGACTTCAGTGAAGACGGTATCTCATACACCTTCTCTATCGTGCCGGGCGCGCTCGGAAAGGAAGAGGAGATTAAGCAGGAAAATCTTGCTGCGCTGCTCGACGGGTACTTTGCCGACTACGGCCACCATATTAATGTAAACGTATTAAACCGCGACACGCTTTTAGACGCAATGGAGCATCCGGAGCAGTACCCGCAGCTGACGGTTCGCGTGTCCGGCTATGCGGTCAACTTTATCAAACTGACACGCGAGCAACAGGAGGATGTAATCAGCCGCACGTTCCACGGCAAATTTTAACCGATAGGGGATGGCGCAAATGTCAGATGTACAAACCGCTTATATCCATTCAGTCGAAACGCTCGGTACGCTCGACGGCCCGGGTATCCGCTACGTCGTGTTTTTCGCGGGCTGTCCTCTGCGGTGTATTTACTGTCACAATCCTGACACACAAAACATCAATGACGGCAAAGAGACAGACCTTGACACACTTGTGCGCGACATCTGCGGCTATCGCAATTTTATCAAAAGCGGTGGCGTAACGCTTTCGGGCGGCGAGCCTTTAATGCAGCCGAGGGCCGCATATGCGCTTTTACAAAAACTGAAAGCACAAGGTTTTCACACCGCGCTCGACACGGCAGGGAGCGTCGAGCTGCACCTATCCGCGCCGGCGCTCGACACGGCGGATCTCGTTCTCTTAGATATCAAGGCATTAGATGACGCTTTATGCCGGACGCTTACCTCAAAAAGTCCGCAAAATACCCTACGGACGCTCGAATATCTGAACAATATGGGCAAGCCCGTCTGGCTGCGGCATGTGCTCGTGCCGGGCTACACCTTAGACGAAGCGCGGCTAAAACAACTGGCGGAATTTCTGACGCGGTTTCACTGTATTGAAAGGGTGGAGCTTCTGCCGTTTCATAAAATGGGCGAGCAAAAGTGGAAAGCCCTCGGCCGGCCGTACACGCTCTATAATACAAAAGAGCCAACAGCGGACGAAGTGGCGCAGGCAAAGCAAATTTTTGCGCAATATGGGTTTATTGTGTAAATACGCAAGAGTAAAACTCTTGCGTTTAGAAGAAGTCACTGTCGGGACGCTGTCCCTCCTGCGGCAAAAGCCGCACCGTGTCTTCTTCGGATTTGTACCATATTTGTTGTATGAATACGCAAGAATAAAACTCTTGTGCTTGGAAAAAGCTGCTATCGGCGCACTGCGCCTCCTCCCGTAAAACGGGAACGTGCCTTTTTCGGACTTGTTCGTTAATTTATTGTATAATATCCAATAAAAAACATCGCAGAATTTTCTGCGATGTTTTTTATTTCTAATCAATCAAGCCAATCTTTCGTTTTATTTCCGTCAACAGATCCGCCTCTACATATTGGCCGCCATACACCCGACCAAGCGTTACCTCCGGGCGGTTTGTACCGTGAAAGTCCGAGCCGCCGCTGACCATTAGGCCGCGGCTGCGGCAAATGGATAGGCACAGACTACTGAACTCCTCCGTCATCTCTGTGTGGTAACATTCAATTCCATCTATCCCGTATTCAATCAGTTCATCAATCAGTGCGCCGAGCTTGTCCGGGTCTTTCTGCGTCAAAATTGGATGTGCAAAAAAGGCATAGCCGCCCGCCTGCTTGATAATTTCAATGCTTTTTTCAGGAGAAAAGCGCTGCCGCTCGATATATGCCTTCCCCGTCTTTGTCAAATATTCATCAAACGCCTCCTGCACCGTTGCGATATAGCCCTTTTCCACAAGCGCAAGCGCCATATGCACCCGCCCGATGCTCGCCATATCCGCCCCGGGCTTGCGCGCCAAAACATCCTCACGCGTGATGGCAAACCTCAGCTCGCCGAGCCGGTCAATCATCTGCCCATTACGCACACCACGCCACTTTTGTAATTGATGCACCGCCCCCTGCAAAATTGCAGCATAAGGGTCGATAAAATATCCCAATATATGCAGCTCCTGCGGATAGTCCGCACTCAGCTCAATCCCGTTTATCACTTCAATCGACAGTCCCTGCGCCGCTTTCTGTGCCGATGCAAGGCCGTCCACCGTGTCGTGGTCGGTCACCGCAATTGCGTTAAGGCCGCACCCCTCCGCATACCGCACCAGCTCGTCCGGCTGCATAGAGCCGTCCGACGCGGCCGTATGTGTATGCATATCAATAAATCCCGGCATATCCACTCCCCCATCAGCGCCGCTATCCCCATACCGGCGCTATTTTTCCCCTAACAGCTTATTAAGCTCCTGACGGAACGTATCAACATCCTGAAACCGCCTGTAAACGGACGCAAAGCGCACATACGCCACCTCGTCGAGCCCGCGCAGCTTGTCCATCGCCATCTCGCCGATTTCCTTTGTCGTAAACTCCCGCCGAAGCGAGTTCGACATAGACGCCTCAATCTCGTTGACAATCTTGTCGAGCTCCACCGTCGGCACAGGCCGTTTGACGCACGCGCGCATCAGGCCGTTTAACAGCTTGTGCCGGTCAAACGGCTCGCGCGAACTGTCGCTCTTGATGACAATAAGCGGCACTGTTTCAATTTTCTCATATGTCGTGAACCGTCCGCCGCAGCTGATGCACTCGCGTCTGCGCCGAATTGAGCTTCCTTCCTCTGTCGGGCGTGAATCAATTACCTTGCTGTCCTCAAACCCACAAAATGGACACTTCATCCTCTTTTCCTCCCTATTTCGTATATCAAAACCCTATCTTTCGTATTTAAAAAATCACTCCGCATCCTTTTCTTCCGTATTCAGCAATTCCGGCTTCGCCCACTTTACTTCCGGCTCCATAATTGCTTTTACACGATAATGGTAGCGATGCGTCGAGTCCTCTCGATAATAATACAAATATGTAGTTCCGTCCTCCTCTGTTTTGATCCCTTCTATGCCGGATTTACTCGTTGTCATACTAATGAAAAGTGAATCTGTCGTATAATCCTCCAAGCTAAGCAGATGCAGCATGGCTCTATTTGCAAGCGAGCCCGGGTTTGTCGCATAATAATACAAACAATTGTCAATAAACATAACAGACCACTTGGAATTATCGTTGAGCCGAGTTACCTCTTCCCCATCCTGACTGTTTTCATCCGACAAAAAATTAATTTTATACAATTCTGAAGTAGTATACGGCTCATTGCCTATACGGGGCAAAACCTTCACAAAATATATCCCCTCTTCGTCGACCCAGACACATAACGAATCCTTTTTGGTTTCGTCTCGCGTACTACCAATAATCTGATAGACGCGCTCATATCCTCTTTTTTCGTCTTTCATCCCTAAAAATCGATCGCCCC
>URQR01000144.1 GCA_900550065.1 uncultured Eubacteriales bacterium
AGGAAAAGCCAGCTCTTTTTGTCAATTGTTTGGATCGTCTTCTGCTTACCTGTCACAAAGACGACAATCCATGCCATGAAAAGTACTACGACCGTTCGGATCGCCGTACCGAGTGTCGAGTCCACGCCCTCGATTCCGACTTTTCCGAGGATGGAGGTAAGGCTTGCAAACACCGCCGCGCCAATAGCGTAGAACATCCATGCCAAGCTATGTTTCTTATGCGATATATCTGCTCCAGCACTTTCTTTTTTCTGTATCATTAGATATGTCCCGCCGCCGATAAGCAGCATTGCACCCGCCTTCAGGTACGTAATCGGCTCGCCCAAAAACAAAAATGCCAGCAACATCGTCAAAATTGTGCTCGATTTGTCGATTGGCGTAACCTTGTTTACATCACCGAGCTGCAACGCCCGAAAATAGCATAGCCATGACACGCCCGTCGCAAGGCCGGACAGGACTAAAAACAGAAGCGTCTTACCGCTAATTGCCGCAAGGCCGAACTGCGCCCCCGCTGCAAAGACCATCACCCAAGAAAAAAGCAATACGACACCTGTACGAACCGCCGTCGCAACATTCGAGTCCGTATTTTTGACCCCACACTTCGCCAATATTGCCGTAAGACCGGCAAAAACCGCAGAAGCAAACGCAAATAAAATCCACATCGTTTTTCTTCCATTCGTCTCAGTTTTCTTTTTTCTTCAAAATTGACGCGGTATCTATCCGTATATAATAGGCAACTATAAATCTATTGCTGACGATTCATTATTTTATTTTCATCCGCTATTACTCCCGCAGCGGTACGCCGTTTGCGTCTTCGTTGATTGAGCCGACCAAAATCATAATTCCCTCAATAAATCCCCAAATCGCCCCTATTCCACAAAACAGCGACAGCACAATCTGCGCGACGCCCTTACCGGTAAATCCAAGGTAAAAATTATGTACGCCGAGACCACCTAAAAATATCCCCAGCAGTCCCGCCGCAATACGCGATTTTGCCATTGAGCTGTTCGCAGCAGCAGACGCAGACAGCGGTACGCCGCATTTCACACAAAAACCCGCGCCCGGCTCCGTCTGTGCGCCGCAGTGCGGACAAAATTGGCCCCCCTGCCCCTTTTGAAACCCACATTTCACACATACTGCCGCATCGGGGTCCATTTGATTTCCACAATTTTTACAATACATTCTGTTGTCCTCCCCATAAATTAAATCTCAATAATCTGCGCTCTTCTAACTTCAATATAGCACGAAACGGTATGGGTGTCAACAAAAAAAGAGGGCAAACACGCCCTCTTAACCCGCTATATTCCCATAAACTCCATAATCAATGACGCAACATTAACAACGATTGCGAGCGCGGCTATAATCAATATAATCATACACATAGACTTCTCGCGCCCCGCGCGCATGTCATAGATTGCGTTTACTACAAGCACCGCCATCATCAGGATAATCGAAATCTTTGTAAGCCCCGGCACACGCATTCCCGCCGCTGAGAGCAAAAACGATACAGACGCCACAGCGACAAAAACGCCGAGCGCAATATTCAAATATTTTTTCTTCATCATGACCTCACCTTTCACCCGTTTACTGTACGGGCACCTCACTTTTTAAACAGCCGCACACGCCCTCTATGCGATACGCCCCCAGATACGCCGGTACAACGACGCTGTCGCCTGCGCGCAACGCCATCTCGCCGCCGTCGTAGACGAGCTTCGCTTCCCCTTCGTATACAATGAGCAATTCAAAGCTCTGCCGGTTCGTTTCAAAGGAAGCCGTTCCGACAATCTCATACTTCACCGTATCAAAATAGTCGCACTTACAAAGCGGGTATTTTGTTCCGCCTTCGATTTTCTCCGCCTTCGGCGCGACCTTCTCGCCGCCTTTGCTCGACGACAGATTGGTTACATCTACCGACTTTCCAATGTGCAGCTCGCGCGCGTTGCCGTTTTTGTCCACGCGCCCAAAGTCATACACGCGGTACGTCGTGTCGGAATTCTGTTGGATCTCCGCGACGAGCAGGCCGTCAAGCAGCGCGTGCAGCGTCTTTGACGGAATAAAAAAGCAGTCGCCCGGCTTTACATCGACATAGTTCATAATCTCGTCGAGTGTGTTCGTTTCAATCGCGCGCGCAAACTCCTCCTTTGTCACGTCGCGATTAAACCCGTAAATCAGCTTTGCGCCCGGCTTTGCGTCGAGAATGTACCACATCTCCGTCTTGCCGAGTTCGCCGTTTTCGTGTGCCTTTGCATAGGCGTCGTCCGGGTGTACCTGTACGCTCAGCTTGTCGTTGCAGTCCAAAAACTTGACCAAAAGCGGGAACTTGTCCGGGTATTTCTGCGCAACATAATCGCCGAGCAGGTCTTTGCCGAGCAATTCGATTGCCTCGCCCAGCGTCTTGCCGTCGAGTGCGCCGCTCGTGACCGTACTCTGCCCGTTTTTGTGCGCTGCAACCTCCCATGCTTCGCCCGTCATGTCCGACGGAATATCCTTGCCGTACTTTTCCTTTAAGTTCTTACCACCCCAAATTGGCTCTTTATACACGGGGTGCATTTTCAGTGGTTCAAGCATTATAGTGTCCCTCCGTTTCCTGCTCCATTTTTTCAATTTCCGTATCCAAATAGGCCAGCGCGCGCGCCGAAACGGCCTCGTACCGTTCCCGCTTCTTTTTGATTCGCTCCGTCAGCCCTTCCATAATCCCAAAATTGACGTTCATCGGCTGGAAGTGCGTCACGCTGCCGTCGGCAATGTAGTTAGAGAGCGCGCCAATCGCCGTTTTATTCGTAAAATCTATCATTTCCTGTCCCGCCAGCAAGCGCGCCATGTTCAATCCCGCCAAAAGCCCGCTCGAGGCGGACTCGACATAGCCCTCCACGCCGGTCATCTGCCCGGCAAAAAAGATACGCGGATTGCTTTCTAATTGATAATATTTGTTCAAAAGCCGCGGCGAGTTCAAAAACGTGTTGCGGTGCATGACACCGTAGCGCACAAACTCCGCGTCCCGCAGCGCCGGAATCATGGAAAATACGCGCTTCTGTTCGCCGAATTTGAGGTGCGTCTGGAACCCAACAATATTGTACAGCGTCGCAGCGGCATTGTCCTGCCGAAGCTGTACCACGGCGTAAAAGTCGTCTTTGCCCGTCTTCGGATTTGTGATGCCGACGGGCTTGAGCGGCCCAAACAGCAGTGTATCCACGCCGCGCGTGGCCATCACCTCTACCGGCATACAGCCCTCAAACACCTTGCCGTTGTCAAACTCCTTCAGCTCTGCCGTCTGCGCATTTATCAGCTCATGGTAAAACGCCAGATATTCCTCTTTGTTCATCGGGCAATTGATGTAGTCTGCCGTACCACGGCCATAGCGCGCCGCATAAAACGCGCTGTCCATATCGATGCTTTCTTTTGTTACGAGCGGCGCCGCCGCGTCGAAAAAGTGCAAGTATTCCCCACCTGTCAGGCGCGCAATCTCATCCGAGAGCGCGTCGCTCGTGAGCGGTCCCGACGCGACGATGGTATACGCGTCTTCGTCGATGTGCGTTACCTCTTCACTGATGACCTCGATGTTTTTATGCGTGCGGATACGCTCCGTCACCAGACGCGAAAACCCTTCCCGGTCAACCGCCAGCGCGCCGCCCGCCGGCACGCGCGTCTCGTCCGCGCTCGCCATGATGAGCGAGCCGAGCCGCCGCATTTCCTCTTTGAGCAGGCCGACTGCGTTAAAAATCTGGTCGGAGCGCAGCGAGTTACTGCACACAAGCTCCGCAAAGTCCGCGCTGTGATGCGCGGGCGAAAACTTGTGCGGCTTCATCTCGTATAAACGCACCTGTATTCCTCTGTTTGCAAGTTGCCACGCGGCCTCGCACCCGGCAAGTCCCGCGCCAATTACCTTAACCTTCACTCTTCTTCCCGCCTACTTCTTCATAGTCACAATTCTCATTTGCGCACACAATCTTTTTTGCGCCGCGCGTATTCTTCTGCAACAATACGCCGCCACACTTCGGACACTGCCGACCCGCGATGGGCATATCCCACGTCATAAAGTCGCACTTCGGATTATCCTCGCAGCCATAGTACGTCCGTCCTGTCTTACTCTTTTTGACGAGTACCGGCTTACCGCACTTCGGGCAGTTTACGCCCGCCTCCTTGCGGATCGGCTTTGCATTGCGGCACTCCGGGAAGCCCGGACACGCCAAAAATTTGCCGTACCGCCCCATCTTGTACACCATCATACGCCCGCACTTCTCACATGGTACGTCGCTCACCTCGTCGGTGAGCTGTACGTGACTGATTTCCTCCTCAGCGCGCTTCACCTCTTTGTCAAACGGCGCATAGAATTCCTTTACAATCGACTTCCAAGCGATTTCTCCGCTTTCCACTTCGTCGAGCTGGGTCTCCATATTCGCCGTAAAGTCCACGTCGACAATGTCTTTGAAGTTCTCTTTGAGCAGATTCGTTGTCACACGCCCCAGCTCGGTCGGAATCAGGCTCTTTTTCTCGCGCGTTACGTATCCGCGTGCCAAAATCGTCGTAATCGTCGGCGCAAATGTCGACGGACGGCCGATCCCCTCCTCCTCAAGCGCCTTGACGAGGCTTGCCTCCGTAAAGCGCGCCGGCGGCTGGGTAAAATGCTGTTTATTTTCTAAGTTTTTGAGTTTGAGCGCCTCGCCCTCCGTAAGCGGCGGCAGCGCGGTTTCCTTCTGCTTTTCCGCGTCCGTCCCTTCGATATATACCTTCATAAAACCGTCAAACTTCACCTTTGACCCGCTCGCGCGGAACGTGTGCCCCGCCGCGTCAATGTCCGCCGTTGTCGACTCAATCACCGCATTCTCCATCTGGCTCGCCACAAACCGCTCCCAAATCAGCTTATAAAGCTTAAACTGGTCATTTGTAAGCGATTCCTTAATCCGTGCCGGCGTCAGCGCAACATCTGTCGGGCGGATAGCCTCGTGCGCGTCCTGTGCGTTTTTACGGCTCTTAAAATTGCGAAAGCTCTTCGGTGCGTAAGCTGCGCCATAGTTTTCCGTGATATAGTCCTTTACCGCGTACTGTGCCTCCTGCGCAATGCGTGTCGAGTCGGTACGCATGTACGTAATCAGGCCGACCGTTCCCACGCCCTTGACGTCAACACCCTCATAGAGCGTCTGCGCCGTCTGCATCGTCTTGCGCGACTGGAAGTTAATTTTGCGCGATGCCTCCTGCTGCATGGTCGAGGTTGTAAACGGCGGCGCGGGTGATTTTTTCACATCAGATGTCTTTACCGTGCTGACAACGAACGGCGCATTCTTTACCGCATCGGACACGGCCTTTGCC
>URQR01000145.1 GCA_900550065.1 uncultured Eubacteriales bacterium
CGCTGCATTTGCACGCGGTCCAAAGGCCTTTATCCCGGCGGTCTCCAGGCGATCTACCAGGCCGGCGGCTAACGGGTCGTCCGGCGCAACAAACGTCAGGTCAATCTCCTGCTTCTTTGCAAACGCCACAATTCCGTCAATATCCGTCGCCGCAATCGGCACACATTCCGCCACCTGCGCAATCCCGCCGTTACCCGGCGCGCAGTAAAGCTTATCCACCAACGGCGACTGCGCCAGCTTCCACGCAATTGTATGCTCGCGGCCGCCGCCGCCTACAATCAATATTTTCATCTTTTCCGTCCCTTCGCATAAAACTCAAACGAACACATCATTCTCATATTCCTAACCAAAATGCACATCGTGCAGCTTGCCCGTGAACCACAGTTCGCGGCTTAGTGCTTAAAGTGGCGCATCCCACAAAATACCATCGCAATACCATGCTTATTGCACTCGTCAATCGAAAGCTGGTCATTTACTGAGCCGCCCGGCTGGATAATCGCCGTAACGCCCGCCTTTGCCGCCTCCTGGACACAGTCCGGGAACGGGAAAAACGCATCCGACGCAAGCACAGAGCCCTTCGCCCGCTCGCCGGCATAGTCGATCGCAATCTTGGTCGGCAGGACGCGGTTCGTCTGTCCCGGGCCGACACCCGTCGTCATGTTGTCCTTTGCGAGCACAATCGCGTTCGACTTTGTATGCTTCACAACTTTCCACGCAAAGTTTAAATCTTCCATTTCTTTTTCCGTGGGCTTACGCTCGGTTACGCAAACGAGCTTCTCCGGGTCGTACGTTTCCGCGTCGTACTCCTGCACCAGCAGGCCGCCAAGCACCTTTTTCATGTCGTAGGTCGTCTGCTTGCACGGCTGGGCGCTGATATTTGCAAGCTCTAAGAGCCGGATATTCTTTTTCTTCGTTAAAATTTCCAGCGCGTCGGCCGCAAAGGACGGCGCAATAATAATCTCAAGGAAGATTTTCGCAAGCTCCTCGGCCGTTTTTGCGTCTACTTCACGGTTTAACGCAACAATCCCGCCAAAAATCGAAACCGGGTCGGACTGGTATGCATTTATGTATGCTTCATAAATATCCTTGCCAATCCCGACGCCGCACGGGTTTGTATGCTTCACCGCAACAGCCGCCGGCTCGTCGAATTCCTTTAAAAGCGCAATCGCGCCGTTCGCGTCGTTGATGTTGTTAAACGACAGCTCCTTGCCGTGCAGCTGCTTCGCACTTGGCAGCGCGCCGTCGTACTTTGAGATTTCCTTATAAAATACCGCGTTTTGATGCGGGTTTTCGCCGTAGCGCATATCCTGTACTTTCTCATACGTGAGCGAAAGCGTCTGCGGGAACTGCTCCTTGCCAATTACACCGCGCAAATAGGTCGAAATCAGCGTGTCGTAGCTCGCCGTGTGCTCAAACACCTTATACGCCAGCATAAATTTCGTATCCGCCGACACCGCGCCGTTTGCCTTGTACTCGTCGATAACCGTCTTATAGTCCGCCGGGTCAACCACAACCGCAACATCCTGATAATTCTTTGCCGCCGCGCGAATCATCGTCGGCCCGCCGATGTCGATATTTTCAATCGCGTCTTCGAGCGCAACGCCGTCCTTCATAATCGTCTGCTTAAACGGATACAGGTTGATCGCTACCACATCAATCGTGTCTACGCCAAGCTCTGTAAGCTGTTTCATATGCTCTTCATTTGCACGCATCGCCAAAATTCCGGCATGAATCTTCGGATGCAGCGTTTTTACGCGCCCATCGAGACACTCCGGGAAGCCCGTAATCTCGCTCACACCCGTTACCGCAACCCCCGCTTCCGCGAGCGCGCGTTTCGTACCGCCCGTCGACACAATCTCAAACCCGAGCGAGACCAGCTCTTTTGCAAAGTCAACAATCCCGGTTTTATCACTTACACTTAACAATGCCCTTTTTGCCACAAAAACCCCATCCTTTCCAACACAATCGCTACTCTATATTGACCCACCGGCCACGAACCGTCAGCCGCCCGGCACAAAACAACTCCACCGCCTGCGGCAGAATCACCCATTCGGCCTGCTCCATGACGCGCCGCTGCAGCGTTTCGGGCGTATCGCCGTCCCCGACCGCGACACATTTTTGCAGAATAATCGCGCCGCCGTCGGTCACGCCGTTGACAAAATGCACCGTCGCGCCCGTCACCTTTACGCCATAATCCAGTGCAGCCTTGTGTACATTAAGTCCATAGAACCCGTCGCCGCAAAACGACGGAATCAACGCCGGATGGACGTTGATAATCCGGTTTTCAAACCGCTTCAAAAACGTATCGGTTATAATCGTCATAAAGCCCGCCATCACAATTAGATCAATCTGTTTTTCTTCCATATAATCTGCAATCGCGGCGCAAAACGCGTCCCGGTCGGGATACGCCTTTTTTTCAATCACACACGTTTCCACGCCGGCGTTCTTCGCCCGCGTGAGCGCATATGCGTCCGGCTTGTCCGACACAACCGCCGCAATTTCCCCGCTTTTGAGCACGCCGCTGTCCTGCGCGTCTAAAAGCGCCTGTAAATTTGTCCCCCCGCCGGACACAAGTACTCCAATCCGTTTCATCTGCTTCCTCCATGCCGCAGTTTATTCAAACACGACGCCGTCGCTGCCCTCCGCAACGCGGCCGATGATAAATGCCTTTTCGCCGCTTTGCTCCAAACAGGTCACCGCGTCGTCCGCCTTCTGAGCGTCGACTGCAATTACCATACCAATACCCATATTAAACGTATTGTACATCTCGCTGTCCTTTAGGCCGCCAGCGCGCTGCAAAAGCGTAAAAATTGGCAGTACGTTCCAACTTCCCTTCTGAATCACCGCACACAGCCCTTCCGGCAGCATCCGCGGAATATTTTCGATAAAGCCGCCGCCCGTAATATGCGAAATTGCGTTAACACCCACTTTTTCAATCAACTCTAAAACAGGTTTCACGTAGATACGCGTCGGCTCTAAAAGCGCCTCGCCAAGGCTCTTTCCATCGAGCGCTTCAATCTTTTCCATCAGCCGGACATTGTCCTCCTCCTTGCCCGTAATGTTAAACAGCTTACGCACAAGCGAGAACCCGTTTGAGTGTACGCCCGACGACGCAACGCCAATAAGGACATCGCCGTTTTTCACCTTGCTGCCGTCGATAATCTTATCCTTATCGACAATACCAACCGCAAAGCCCGCCAAATCGTATTCGCCAACCGGATAGAACCCCGGCATTTCCGCCGTTTCACCGCCGACCAAGGCCGCGCCCGCCGCGACGCAACCGTCCGCAACGCCGCTTACAATATTCGCCACCTTTTCGGGGAAGTTTTTCCCCACTGCAAGGTAGTCCAAAAACAGCAGCGGCTTCGCGCCGGAGCAAACAATATCGTTGACGCACATCGCAACGCAGTCCTGTCCCACTGTGTCGTGCTTATCCATGATAAACGCAAGCTTAAGCTTCGTACCAACGCCGTCCGTGCCGGAAACGAGCACAGGCTTTTTGTACCCTTCCGGCAGCTCAAACAGCCCGCCGAAGCCGCCCAGCCCCGACAGCACGCCGCTCGTAAACGTCTTATTCACATATTCTTTCATCAGCCGTACCGCCTCGTAGCCCGCATGTACGTCTACGCCAGCCGCTTTATAGCTTTCATTCATTCTACACAGTCCCCCTGTACTTCTATTTTACTTCTATTTTTTTGCCGTCAAACGGCACTTCCATTACATAATCACCAGTGAAGCACGCGTCGCAGAATTTTTCCTTTTTCCCCATCAGCATTTTCGGCAGCGATTCGCGCTCTAAAAAGCCGAGGCTGTCCGCGCCGAGTATCTGACGGATTTCCTCAATCGAGTGCTTACAAGCAATCAGCATATCCTGATTCGGAATATCCGTACCAAAGTAACACGGATAGATAAACGGCGGTGCACAAACACGCATATGCACCTCTTTTGCGCCGGCATCGCGCAGCATCTGCACAATATGCTTTGACGTTGTACCGCGCACGATAGAATCGTCAACCATAATAATGCGCTTACCCTTGACTGCGCTCGACAGTGCGTTGAGCTTAATCTTTACCGCCTGCACACGCTGTGACTGGGTCGGCTGGATAAATGTCCGCCCAATATAGCGGTTCTTAATCAGACCAACGCCATACGGAATCCCCGATTCCTTAGCGTAGCCAATCGCCGCGTCGATACCCGAGTCCGGAACCGCGATGACCAAATCCGCATCAACCGGATGCTGGCGCGCCAATAAACGGCCGCCCATATTTCTTGCTTCATACACGCTCACGCCGTCTATCACGCTGTCCGGACGCGCAAAGTAGATATATTCAAAAATACAAATATTAGAGTCCTTTTCCTTACAGTTGCTCTTGTCGGAGCGTACGCCCTCGTGGTCAACACAAAGCACCTCGCCCGGCTCGATATCACGGATAAATTTAGCTCCAACCGCGTCGAGCGCACATGTCTCAGACGCATAAATATAAGCGTGCTCCGTTTCGCCGAAGCAGAGCGGCCGAAGCCCCCACGGGTCGCGCGCCGCAATCAGCTTTCTCGGGCTCATGACAACAAGGCAGAACGACCCGCGCAGCCGTTTCATCGTCCGCGCTACCGCTTCCTCGATAGAGTGGCAGTTGATTCGCTCCTGCGCAATAATATAGGCAATTACTTCCGAATCGCTCGTCGTCTGGAAAATCGCGCCCGCGTTCTCAAACTGCTCGCGCAGCTCGTGCGCGTTGACAATATTACCATTGTGCGCAACGGTGAGCGTACCTTTTTTGTATTTGCTTACGAGCGGCTGCGCGTTCTCGCGTAAGTTTTCCCCACAGGTCGAGTATCGCGCATGCCCAACACCCATCGTTCCCTTGAGGTGATTGAGCATCGTCTGATTAAATACATCCGGAACCGTACCCAAATCCTTATGGTGAATAATCGTACCATCGTCGTTGACCGCAATACCGCAGCTTTCCTGTCCCCTGTGCTGGAGTGCGTAAAGCCCGTAATAAATTGTCTGCGCTGCGTCCATGCCGCCGTCCTTATTGTAAACGCCGAACACGCCGCACTCTTCCTTTAACGCCTTGCTGCTGATATCGCAGCCGCTGCATGTGTGATTGTTTTTCATGGATTTACCCCATCCCTTTCCTAAGACTGAAGGATTCGTTTCTTGCTTTTTTAATTTCGCGTTTTGTACATACTTACGTCCATACTCCGTTTACCGCTTTGCGGCAAACGGACCCGCAAAATTTATTTTGCGG
>URQR01000146.1 GCA_900550065.1 uncultured Eubacteriales bacterium
CCGTATGCTTATGTTCCACATCTTTTGAAAGGTGCACCAATTGCCAAAAGATGTGGAACATAAGCATACGGGCAAAAATTCCCCGTTTCGGCTACATCTGTCCACGTTGCAATCACAACACAAAAAAAATCCCCGCGCGGAGCTGGCACTCACAGCGCAGGGCAAACTAAGACAAGGTCAGTATAGCACATGTAGCATGCTTTGTCAAATGAAAAGCGAGGTATAAGATGGACACAAAAGCAGAACTGCTTGAATATAGCTGCTATGAAGCAGACAAAGAACTATGCTTATGCGACACGATATGTACGCAAACCGATTGTATACATCACCCAAATAATAAAGAAAGAAGGTAAAATAAATGGAACTCAAAATCACTTTTACAAAGGAAGAATTACAGAATCAACCGGAAATAATCGAAATGCTTAAAAATTGTATCCATGCACCTGAATTAGGGAATAAAGCACAGATAACCCCAGCGGCATCTGAGCCGTTTACATCATCGGCAGTACCCGTGAATCCCGCGCCTGCCCAGCCCGCTCCTGTTCCAACTGCCGCACCGCAATATACGCTCGAAATGATTGCGAAGGCTGGCACGGTGCTTGTAGACACAGGAAAAATGAATGAACTCTGCAGTCTGCTCGCAAAGTACAATGTCGATGCGCTTACCTCGCTCGATCCGACGCAGTATGGCGCATTTGCAACCGAATTAAGAGCGCTCGGCGCACAAATATAAGGAGGAATACTGATGCCAACACCACAAACACATGCCCTGTTGTCAGCGTCCTCCGCTTATCGGTGGCTTAACTGTACGGCAGCACCGTTGTTTGAACGGAATTTCCCTGAACAAACCTCCGGGTATGCAGAGGAGGGGCGCTTGGCCCACGCGGTATGTGAACTTAAGATACATAAGAAATTTACGCCGATGAGCTCGCGGACTTTCACAACACGTTTTAACAAGCTTAAAAAAGACCCCTTGTATCAAGATGAAATGGATAAGACCTCTGATTTATACATTGAACATTTAACTGAAAAAGCAATGGCCTATGACAGCATACCTTCTGTTTCTGCTGAGGTTCGCGTTGACTTTTCGGACTATGTGCCGGAAGGCTTTGGCACATGTGATTGTGTCATGATAGGAGGCGATACGCTCAATATAATCGATTACAAGCATGGCAAGGGTGTACCCGTATCGGCAGAGAATAACCCACAAATGCGGCTCTATGCGCTCGGCGCCCTAAAGCGCTACGCTCCTGTTTTTGGGGCTTCTATCAAAAACGTGTGCATGACCATTGACCAACCCCGTATTCAGGATATACCCAGCAGCGAGACCATCACCGTTGAAGAGCTGCGCACTTGGGGGGAAGAAGTAAAACCCATTGCTGCTAAGGCATACATGGGTCTGGGCGAATTCCATTCAGGAGAGCATTGTCGCTTTTGTAGAGGCAAAGCACAATGCAGGGCTCGCGCTGATGTCAATACATCGCTTGAGGAGTTTAAGGATTATGTGCCCCAAAAGAGCGACAAACCGAATGTTAACGACCAGAATGTGCTTACGGATGAACAAGTCGGAGATTTGCTCGAAAGGGGCAAGGAGCTTGTTGCATGGTATAAAGACCTTGAGGAGTATGCACTCCGTGCGCTGCTTAACGGTGAGAGTATCCCGGGGTGGAAAGTTGTTGCAGGACGGAGCAACCGCACATTCACAGACCAAGACGCAGCTATTGCTGCTGTGCTCGCCGCAGGTTATGATGAAGCGCTTATATACGACCGTAAGCCCAAGACACTGACAGAGCTTGAGAAGTTGATGGGGAAAAATGAGTTTGTGGACAAGCTGGGCAGCTTTGTGTCAAAGCCGCTTGGAAAACCTACTCTTGCACCTATGAGCGACAAGCGGGAATCCTACAGTCCCGCCGCTGCCGACTTCGCGGGGGTTGCTTCGTAATGGGGATTTATACCGACACCATTCAAGACTATTATTATGAAATTTATGAAAAAAAAAAGGAGATTATGAAAATGGCTTATCAGAATATTGCAACAAAGGTTTTAACTGGAGAAGTACGGCTCTCATATGCTAATCTTACCAATCCCAGAGCTCCTCAGCAGGGCGGAGAGCCGAAATATAGTGTTACGCTGCTTATTCCCAAAACCGATACCGCGACCAAACTGGATATCGATAATTCTATTAAGGCGGCGTATGAAGAGGGAGTAAGCAAAAAATGGGGCGGAGCACGGCCACAACAGAAGGTGATTTTGCACGATGGGGACGGGCTACGTCCGTCCGGTTTGCCTTTTGGCGAAGAGTGTAAAGGCTGCTGGGTTATTACCGCCTCCTCGAAAAATAAGCCGCAGGTCGTTGGAATCGATAACGTGAATTGCGACCTTGCGCCGCAGGATGTATACAGTGGGATGTATGCCCGCGTTACGATTAACTTTTTCGCCTATGATACAGCTGGCAGTAAAGGTGTCGGGTGCGGTCTCGGCAATGTAATGAAAACGCGTGATGGCGAGCCGCTGTCCGGCGGTGCATCCGCTGCCAGTGATTTTGCAGACTTTAATACGCAGCCAGCAGCTCCAATCTATCAAGCTGCTGCGTTCCAGCAGCCAACAGCTCCGCAGCAGGGCGGCGTAAGGATTAACCCTATCACCGGACAGCCGATGTAAATATAGGAGGTATAGGATATGCACCACTTGAGCGTTGACCTCGAAACCTATTCAAGTGTGCCTATTGCAAAGGCAGGCGCACAAAAATATATTGCAAGTCCGGATTTTGAGATTCTGCTCTTTGCTTATTCGTTAGACAATGCCCCGGTCGTATGTGTGGATTTCGCACGTGGCGAATTGCTGCCGCCGCAAATAGCGGCGGCACTTTCTTCCCCAAATTACATAAAACATGCGTATAACGCTGCTTTTGAGTGGGGCTGTTTGTCAAAATATATGAGGATGCAGATTCCGCCGGAACAATGGCGCTGCACTATGTTCCACGGCTTATATGCAGGCTACACAGCGGGCTTGGATGCCACAGGCAGAGCGTTAGGACTTGCAGAAGATAAGCGGAAACTCAATACAGGGAAAGCCCTTATACGTTATTTCTGTATACCGTGTAAACCCTCGAAGGTAAACGGCGGCAGGACGCGGAATTATCCGCACCACGACCCGGAACGGTGGAAGCTTTTTAAAGAATACTGCTGTCAGGACGTTGTAACGGAGATGGAAATTGAACGGCGGCTTTCTTCGGTGCCTGTCCCTGATTTTGTACAAAAGGAATGGGAAACAGACCTTATCATTAACGCCAGGGGCGTAATGGTCGATATGGACCTTGTGGAGGGAGCGTTAGAACTCGGTACGGCTGTTCGAGAAGGACTAATGCGAGAAGCAATGCAAATTTCCGGGCTTGATAACCCTAACAGCGTCGGGCAGTTATCCAAGTGGCTTGAGGAGGAAACAGGCGAGGAAATCAGAAATCTACAAAAGGACACGGTTGCAAAGATGCTTGCCCGTGACGATAACAGCCCGGAGGTGCAGCGTATGCTCGAGATCCGGCAGGAGCTCGGAAAAACAAGCACCAAAAAATATGACGCAATTGCGGCAGCTGTATGCCCAGATGGACGTGTGCGTGGACTTTTACAATTCTATGGCGCCAACCGCACCGGCAGATGGGCAGGGCGTTTGGTGCAGGTGCAAAACCTACCTCGCACCTATACGGAGCCGTTGGAGCTTGCCCGTGACCTTGTAAAAGGGCGTAAGCTGGATGCCTTAAAGTGCATTTACGGCAGCGTGCCGGACACGCTCTCACAGCTGATACGCACCGCATTTATTGCCGCACCCGGTAATGTGCTGATTGATGCCGACTTTTCGGCCATCGAGGCCCGTGTTATATCGTGGCTTGCCGGTGAGGAGTGGAGGCTTGAGGTTTTCCGCACTCACGGCAAAATATACGAGGCATCAGCCTCGCAGATGTTCGGCGTGCCCATTGAACTAATAAAAAAGGGCAACCCCGAATACGCCCTCCGGCAAAAAGGCAAGGTTGCAGAGCTTGCCCTTGGCTACCAGGGCAGCCCCAGTGCACTTATCAATATGGGCGCGCTTGATATGGGAATACCGGAGGAGGAGCTGCCCGATATTGTGAGCCGTTGGCGTGATGCCAACAAACGCATAAGAGATCTGTGGTACAAGGTGGATGCCGCCGCTGTGCAGGTTATCACACAGGGTGGCAGCGTGGGTGTAAAAAATATTGTTCTATCACGCGAATTTAATTACCAGCAAAATACTGACTGCATGACCATTACCTTGCCCTCTGGGCGCAAACTCTACTACATAGAACCCAAAATAGGACAAAACCAATGGGGAAATCCTTCTGTTTCATATATGGGGATGGACCAGAATACAAAAAAGTGGAAGCGCACCGAAACCTACGGCGGCAAGCTCGTGGAGAACTGTGTACAAGCCATCGCCCGTGACTGTCTGGCTCAGGCGATAGAGCATTTAGAAGCCGCGGGCTTGCCTGTAGTATTTCATGTACACGATGAAGTTGTAATTGAATGCCCGCTAAAAACCACATCTTTGGATAATGTTGTACGGATTATGAGTCAGCCTATTGAGTGGGCGCCGGGACTGCCGCTTGGCGCAGATGGTTGGGTTGATACATTTTTCAAGAAAGATTAAGCATATAAGATACAAGCATGGAACGGAGGAATCAAGAAATGCCAATCCTAAACTACACGACAAAGGTTGACGTATACACCACAATTGGAGCAATACAAGGCGCGCTTGTAAAACACGGCGCGAAAAAAATCATGCAGGATTATGACGACGCTGGTCGAATTGCAGCAATTTGCTTTGCAATCGACACGCCGGGCGGCATCCGTGGTATTAAGCTTCCTGCCAATGTTGCGGCGGTACAGGCTGTACTACAGAGACAAAAAGTAAAATGCGATTATGAACAGGCCGAGCGCGTAGCGTGGCGGATTATTAAGGACTGGGTAGAAGCGCAAATGGCGATTCTGGAATCGCAAATGGTACAGATGGACGAAATATTTTTACCGTACATGGTGGACCAGCATGGGCAGACGCTATACGCGGCGTACCAAACCGGGCGGCTGATGCTGGAGGAATAAATACAAACCAACAAAAAGGAGAAATAATCATGAAAATTTACGAACAGTACATCGGGAAAAAGGTTTTGATAAGAGGGTACGAATGCGGCGTATATTTCGG
>URQR01000147.1 GCA_900550065.1 uncultured Eubacteriales bacterium
AAGATAATTTCCGCGATTTATCCAAATAATATAATATAAAAATGCAGCACGAACAAAATTAATTGCAAAAATTATCACTTTTTTATTGACAAAATTAAGTTTATCGGCTATAATACGAAATAGAACAACGGCGTTCATGAAAAGAGTGCAAAATAGCGCTCTTTCATGGACGTTTTTTATTTTTGCTGGGAGGGATACGTTATGAAACGAGAGGGCGAAATCAGGATACCATCAGGCTGCGCCATATCCGGTATCTTTTCAAAATCCGGAAGGCGGCTGTGCGGAGACGCAATCATAAAATCTATTGCTACGATGCACGACCGTTCAAACGGGCTCGGCGGCGGCTTCGCCGGGTATGGGATTTACCCCGAGTACAAGGACTTATACGCATTTCATGTCTTCTACGACAGTACCGAGGCAAAGGAAGCGTGTGAAAAATTTTTAGACCGCCACTTCGACATCGTCAACCTTTCCAAAATACCGGTGAAAAAAGTAAAGGCAATTACAAACGAACCGCTTATCTGGCGCTATTTTGTTACACCGCTGCATACAAAGCTCGTCGACAGCCAGCTCGACGAAAAGGAGTTTGTCGTAGAAAGCGTGATTCGGATTAACACGCAAATCGACGGTGCATATGTGTTTTCGAGCGGTAAAAACATGGGCGTATTTAAGGCAGTCGGCTTTCCGGAGGACGTCGGCGAGTTTTACCGCTTAGACGAGTATGAGGGCTACTGCTGGACGGCGCACGGGCGCTACCCGACGAATACGCCGGGCTGGTGGGGCGGCGCGCACCCATTTGCAATGCTCGATTATTCTATTGTACACAACGGCGAAATATCGTCTTATGACGCGAACCGCCGCTTTATCGAAATGTTCGGCTACAAATGTACGCTTCTGACCGACACGGAGGTCATTACTTATATGGTCGACTATCTGCTGCGCAAGCAGGGCCTAACGCTGGAGGAAATGGCGAGCGTAATCGCCGCGCCGTTCTGGAAAACGATTGAAGCAAAGCCCAAGGAGGAGCGCGAAACGCTCGCCTACCTGCGCAACACGTTCGCAAGCCTGCTGATTACGGGCCCGTTTTCCATCCTGCTCGGCTTCGAGGGTGGCATGATGGCCTTAAACGACAGGCTCAAGCTGCGCTCTATGGTCGTCGGCGAAAAGGACGACATGGTATACGTAGCGAGCGAGGAGTGTGCAATCCGCGTGATTGCGCCGGAGCTTGACCGGGTATATGCGCCGCGCGGCGGCGAACCCGTTATTGTCAAACTGGACGGAGGTGTGTTATAATGGCTTTGAATTATTTTTACCCTTTATATGAAGTCGTCCGCAATCCCGACCGCTGTATCGCGTGCCGCGCCTGTGTGAAGCAGTGCGCGAACGGCGTGCACAGTTTTGATGAAACGCTGGGTAGGCTGACCGTGGATGAAAGCAAGTGTGTCAACTGCCACCGCTGCGTAGCAATTTGCCCCACAAGGGCGCTTAAAGTAACAAAGACCGACCATACCTTCCGCGAAAACGCGAACTGGTCGGGCGAGGTTATCACGGAGGTATACCGTCAGGCGGAGACCGGCGGGGTATTGCTTTCCTCAATGGGGAATCCAAAGCCGCTTCCGGTATATTGGGACAAAATACTCATCAACGCCTCGCAGGTGACGAACCCGTCCATTGACCCGCTCCGCGAGCCAATGGAAACGAAGACGTATCTCGGCCAGAAGCCGGCAAAGCTACAACGCGGCAGCGACGGAAAACTCATCAATAACCTTGCGCCGCAGCTTGCGCTTGCCGTTCCGGTTCTGTTTTCCGCTATGTCGTACGGCTCAATCAGCTACAACGCGCACGAAAGCCTTGCGCGCGCCGCACAGGAGCTTGGAATCTACTATAACACGGGTGAAGGCGGACTACACGAGGATTTCTATCAATATGGAAAGAACACGATTGTACAGGTTGCGTCCGGCCGGTTCGGCGTACACGAAAATTACCTGACGGCAGGGGCGGCAATTGAAATCAAAATGGGTCAGGGGGCGAAGCCCGGAATCGGCGGGCACCTGCCCGGTACAAAAATCGTCGGCGACGTATCGCGCACACGTATGATTCCGGAGGGGTCGGACGCAATCTCCCCCGCGCCGCACCACGATATCTATTCGATTGAAGATTTACGCCAACTTGTATTTTCTTTGAAAGAAGCAACAAACTATACAAAGCCTGTCATCGTAAAGGTTGCCGCCGTGCATAATGTCGCTGCAATCGCGAGCGGTATCGCCAGAAGCGGCGCGGATATTATCGCGATTGACGGCTACCGCGGCGGTACGGGCGCGGCGCCGACGCGCATCCGCGACAACGTTGGTATCCCAATTGAGCTCGCACTCGCAAGCGTCGACCAGCGTTTGCGCGACGAGGGCATCCGCGGTAATGTGTCGATCCTCTGCGGCGGTTCAATCCGCAGCAGCGCGGACGTCGTAAAAGCAATCGCGCTCGGCGCCGACGCAGTCTATATCGCGACCGCCGCCCTGCTCGCGCTCGGGTGCCACCTGTGCCGGAGCTGTCATGCGGGCAAGTGCAACTGGGGTATCGCGACGCAGCAGCCCGACCTCGTTGCCCGCCTAAACCCTGACGTTGGCTACAAGCGGCTCGTCAATTTGGTACGCGCGTGGGAGCACGAAATTAAGGAAATGATGGGCGGTATGGGCATCAACTCTATTGAGGCCCTGCGCGGCAACCGGCTGATGCTGCGCGGCGTCGGACTGACGCAAAAGGAGCTTGATATCCTCGGCATCATGCACGCGGGCGAGTAATAAACATGCCGCGTCCCAGCTGGAGGGCGCGAATAAAAAATAGTTTGCCGCAGCAATCGGCGGCGGAATGGAGTTTTGTGATATGCTAACAGCAATTGTAGGAATCAACTGGGGCGACGAGGGGAAGGGCCGTATGGTCGACCTTCTGTCCGAGCAGCAGGATATTGTCGTGCGCTATCAGGGCGGCAACAACGCCGGGCACACCGTCATCAACCACCTCGGTAAGTTTATCTTAAATCTGCTCCCTTCGGGTATCCTGCGCGAGAATGTCGTCAATGTCATGGGCAACGGCATGGTGATTGACATTGCGCACCTGTGCGGTGAAATCAGCCGCCTTACAGAGGCGGGCGTAAAGGTAACGCCGGACAACCTAAAAATCAGCGATAAGGCAGTCATTTGTATGCCGTACCACGTCCAGTTGGACGGCTTGGAGGAGGACCGGCTCGGCGACGCGAAGTTTGGCTCGACACGCCGCGGTATCGCGCCCGTCTATTCCGACAAATATATGAAAAAGGGTATCCGTATGGGCGACCTGCTCGACCCCGAGCCGATGCTCGCGCACTTAAAGGATATTATTGAATGGAAAAACCTTTCGGTTCACAACGGTTACGGGGCGGAGCCGATCCGGTTTGAGGATATGGCCGCATGGCTGAAGCAGTACGGCGATATATTAAAGTCGTTTATCTGCGACGTTGGCGCATACCTTGAGCAGGCAGCAAGCGATGGCAAGCGCATCATGTTTGAGGCGCAGCTCGGCGCGCTGCGTGATATTGACTTCGGTATCTATCCCTACACATCCTCGTCCTCGACGATTGCGGCATATGCGCCAATCGGCGCGGGGATTCCGGGCAGAAAGCTCGACAATACAATCGGTATCATGAAGGCGTACTCCTCCTGTGTGGGCGAAGGCCCATTTACGGCAGAACTGTTCGGCGAGGAGGCGGAAGCGCTCCGGCAGGCAGGCGGCGAGTACGGCGCGGCAACCGGCAGACCGCGGCGCGTCGGCCCGTTCGACGCAGTGGCGTCGCGCTATGGCGTACGTGTACAGGGCGCGGACTGCCTCGCGCTCACGAAGCTCGACATTTTGTCCGCATTAAAGGAAATCCGCGTATGCACAGCGTACGACATCGGCGGTACCACCACCGATCATTTTCCGACTGGGCATGCGCTCGAGATTGCAAAGCCGGTCTTTGAGACGCTTCCGGGCTGGAACTGTGACATCAGCAGCTGCCGTAAGGCGGAGGATTTGCCCAAAGAGGCGCTTGACTATATCAAATATATCGAAAAACTGGTCGGTTGCCCAATCAAATATGTATCGGTCGGCGCCGAACGGGAGGCATATATCACGATGGACTGACACACCGGGCGTATCCCGGTGCACAGCTTGTAAAGGAGTGGTGAAATTGGTAAACATCGTTGCAAACGATATGCATTTTAAGGACTTAAACGAACAAATACGCACGGCGAAAAGCGATACCGTCACAGTCGAGAGCTGTATCGGACAGCGCTACATCGGCGACGGTCTGTCCGGCAAAACAATCACCATCAACGGTACGCCCGGCAACGCGCTCGGCGCTTACCTAAACGGCGCGCAAATCTATGTCAATGGCAATGCGCAGGACGCAACCGGCGACACGATGAACGCGGGCCGTATCGTGATAAACGGCAGCAGCGGCGACGCAACCGGCTACGCGATGCGCGGCGGAAAAATTTTTGTAAAGGGCGACGTCGGCTACCGCGCCGGTATCCATATGAAAGCTTATAAGGACAAACTGCCCGTGCTCGTCGTGGGCGGAAAAGCCGGCAGCTTTTTAGGCGAGTATCAGGCTGGCGGTGTGATCGTCGTGCTTGGGCTTGGCTGTGAAGCGCCCGTTCCGGTCGGGTACTTTTGCGGCACAGGAATGCACGGCGGCGTAATGTATTTGCGCTGTAATGAAGCGCCGCGAGATCTCCCGGCACAGGTCGTTGCTTCTCCCGCAACACAGCAGGATATGGCGGCAATTCAGGGCTACATTGAAACGTACTGCGCGGAATTTGGGGTCGATATCGCTGCAATTCTTCCGCACCAATTCTACGTTTTGCGCCCCGACACAAAAAATCCATACAAACAGCTTTACACGCACAATTAATCCGTGGTAAAATAGATTCAAAAGCAAAGCTTTTGCATCTTTAGAAGAAACCGCTGTCGGGGCGCCGCCCCTCCTCCCGCACGGCGGGAATGCGTTTTCTTCGGATTTATACGATATGGCACAGTAAAAGTGAAACAGCCCGGCGGGCAGAGTTTTTTTGATCGGAGGCTCTGCCCTTTTCAATACGCGCAGCGGGTAAGTCCGTCCCACCCAACGGTTTACG
>URQR01000148.1 GCA_900550065.1 uncultured Eubacteriales bacterium
TGGGTTTGGAACAATGGTTGAGCGTATCAAGGAGGGGTTGTTTCGCGATGCGTATCTATACAAGGATATACACAACTATACGTATATTTATACGAATCATCTCAACAAATTTGAAATTTGCCAATACGTTGTTTGCACTGATATTATGGATATTGCGGACGGCAACCGGCTGTATGCGGTCGGCTATGATGTATTTGGGCGGTTAAAAAATGGTGCGCTGGCGGCCGAGGCGTGCATTGAAAAGGAAAACTACGATTTTTATATTGCACCGGGCGGCGACCGATGCGGTATCACAGTCTACCGCCCGTCGCACGAGTATGGCGATATAATTGAGGTGATAAAAGAGGTTATGGCTCCGTATGGGCTTGCGGTGAAATATGGGGAGGAAAACAAGGAGGAGGAAATATAATGCGGTATTATCCGATTGGAACATTCGTGACGCTGAAGAATGGGACGCACCCGGTTATGATTTATGGACGCAAGCAAATGCAGGAGGGCACGGGGCATGTGTGGGATTATGTGGCGTGCCTGTATCCGGAGGGGTATATCAGCGACGATTACAATATTTTTTTCCAGCAGGAAGAAATTGATAAGGTGCATCGCACCGGAATGTATGGGTTCGAGGAAACACGTATGCAGCAGATTCTAAACAGTATGGACTAATCTAAAAAGACGGGAGGAGGGTATATCCCCCCGTCTTTTTTTCTGTCTGACGGGTGCAAGGCGGAGTGCAAAAAAATAATACAGTGACAAAAAGCCGCGAAACCAGTTGTAGGACAAATTGTTTTAGTCATATATAAATATAGAAAGAAAAACAATCGCTGACACAGCGCTTTATCCGAACGGAGGGATGCCTTGTGGCACAAGCACATGCGCAAGAGAGACAAACGCAGGCGGACCTAAATCAAACTACACGCACTCCCCGCGCTTTTTTTGTCCGTGCCGCCGAGCCGAAATTTACAAGGAGGCAGACTGTTTCCTATATAATCAACGAGGTCATGGAAAATATTAAAAAAAGTGAAGAATGACTTTAATTTATCAATGGAATATGATAAAATAGAGATACATGTATTACAATTCGTGTATCTTCTCTATTATATATGATTTTAAAAGAGGGAGATGCATGGCTGATACAAGGAAAACCTTGATATATTGCAGGGAAAGCAGGGACGATTACGGAGAGAATTACGACAGGATAGAAGTACAAAGGGACATCCATAAGCAGTTTTGTCAGAAAATGAATCTTGTCAATATTGTCGATGTAATTATGGACGACAATGTGTCGGGAACAATGTTTTTAAGATTCCAGCCGATTATAGAGCGGATTAAGCGCGGAGAAATTGAAGTCATTGTGTTTAAGGACGCTTCCCGGCTCGGCCGGAATCTGCGCGAAAGCCTCAACTTTGTTGCGCTGTTGGAAGAGTATGGCGTGGAGATTCTGTTTGAATCAGAAGAGTACGACGAGGATTTTTTTCCGCTGAAGGCGTGGTTTAACGAACAGCGCGCCAAAGAGGACAGCAAGAAAATCAGGCGTGTAATACGGCATAAAATGGAGAGCGGAGAGTTGGTTGTAAAGCCTGTGTATGGTTATACAAAAGCGGAGGATACCCTGCTTCCACATCCACAGCACAGTGAAGTCGTAAAAAAAATATTTAAAATGGCACTTGACGGTCTGGGCACAAATCAGATTGCCGCGGAGTTAAACCGTTTGGGGCTTCCTACCCCCTCGCAGGCGTCGGGAACGAAACGGCAAGCAGCAGTATGGAATCGGCAGCACATTTGGCGTATTATTAACAATGATACATATACCGGAACAATGACATATCACAAACGGACAAATGTAAGCTATAAGAATAAAAAGCTTATATACCTGCAGCCGGACGAATGGATTGTCAAGGAAAACCATCATCCGGCAATTATTTCAAAGGAAGAATTTTCACAGGTACAGGAAATGGTCCGCCATGCGGTTAGGACGCGGCCGAACAAAAAGAGGAACCGGCCGTTTACCGGCCTACTGCAATGCGGAGGGTGCGGGTCCTCTTTGGTACTGCGCATGAAAGCGAACCGCAGCGACGCCTACATCTGCGGCAAGAATAACCGCGAGGGCGCGGTGAAGGACCATATCAGGCCGGAGTACGGTTGCCGCACGCACCATATACAAGAAAAGTATTTATACGATATTGTCGCTGCATACGTAAAAAATCTGCTGTATGACGAAGCGGACTACGCAGAAAAAGTGATGAAACAATATAGGGACAGCAGAGACTGTATGGACAGCGGGGCAGAGTACCGGAGAAAAATAGAAGACATTAGCCGGATTATCAATAAAATCTATGACGACAAGCTAAATGGTCTGATTAGTGAAGAGCTGTTTCAAAGTAAATATAACGAATACCGGCAAAAGCGGGCTAATTTTGAAAAGCTGCTCTGCGAGGTACAAAACAAAGCATCAAAAAAGGAGCAGACGCGGGCTGTGACGCTGTCTGATATCATACAGGCAGTCGAGGAACAGGCATTGACGCCGGGCACTGTAAAAAAGCTATTTGAAAAGATTATCTATTATTTGCCGGGAGAAATAACGATAGAGGATAAATTAGCGTATTCCCTGCCGGATGACTGTTATAATGTATTATTCACGCAGGGCGGGCTTTTGTTTTTTGAGAATATAGCAGACAGCGGCACAATGTAGATTCGCTGCCGGGCGGCTGTGAGCTGGGACCGCGCCCAATTGATTTACACCTGAAGGCGTTTCGTCAGCTTGGCATCACAATCGAAGAGGAGCACGGCTTTATAAAATGCCACTGCGACAGGATTGTACCGACGGCGATTCATCTTGACTTCCCGAGTGTCGGCGCGACGGAGAACATTATGCTTGCCGCTTCGCTCACCGAAGGAACGACGTTGATTACCAACGCGGCAAAGGAGCCGGAGATTATAGATTTACAGAATTATTTGAACTGTATGGGCGCGAAAATCGACGGCGCGGGAACGAGCGTTGTGCAGATTGAAGGCGTAAAACGGCTCAGCGATGCGGAGCATACGGTGATCCCCGACCGAATCGTGGCGGCGACGTATCTGTCGTGCGGCGCGGCGGCGGGCGGCACGTTAGAACTCACGAACGTAGTCCCGTCCCATATGGAGGCGGTGCTTTCCGTGGCGGAGCAGTACGGCGCGAAGCTATACATATCGGAAGACCGGATTGTGCAGGTTGCGCCAAAGCGGCTCGCGCCGGTCAAGATGATACGCACACAGCCGCACCCGGGCTTCCCGACGGATGCGCAGTCGCCCTTGATGGCCGCGCTGACGCTGGCGCGGGGCACGAGTATTTTTGTAGAAAACATTTTTGAAAGCAGATATAAACACGTTTATGAGCTGTGCCGTATGGGCGCGGACATCACGGTCGACGGCAGGCTTGCCGTTGTGCGCGGCGTTGGACAGCTGAGCGGCGCGAATGTCTGCGCGATGGATTTGCGCGGCGGGGCGGCGCTTGTTGTGGCCGGCCTTGCGGCGCAGGGGCGCACGACGATTACGGATGTGTATCATATAGACAGAGGATATGAAAACTTAGAAAAAACATTAAGCGGTATTGGGGCTGTAATTAAGAGGGAGTAAGCCAATGGAGCACACAAAAGAAAAACGCAACCTGCCGGCGCGGCAGGACGATATCCGCGCGCGGCACATAAAGCGGCAAAAGAAAAAGAGAAAAAGAAAGAGGAGAATAAAATGGAAGAAAATGTATTTTCACTGAAAGGAAAAATTGCAATTGTGACCGGTGGGGCTACCGGACTGGGACTGGGGATTACGGACTGTATGGTACGGGCCGGAGCAACTGTTGTTGTGATAGGAAGCAGACCTTATGAATTGGTAAAGCAGAATCTGGAAGTGTTCGGGGAAAAGGTTTCCTATGTGGTGTATGATATCACGGATACGGAACATACGCAGAAACTGGTGGAGGGATTGTATCAGAAATACGGACATTTGGATATTCTGGTAAATAATGCCGGAAATCATTGCAAAAAGCCGATAGAGGAAATGACTGTTGAAGATTTTGAGAAAGTGCTGAAGGTACATCTGACAGGAGCATTTGCTTTAAGCAAGGCGGTGATTCCTTATATGAAAAAGCAGAAAAGCGGCAGTATTCTTTTTCAGGCAAGTATGACCAGCTATATCGGACAGCCTTTTGTCACAGGATATGCTACGGCAAAAGCAGGTTATCTGGGGATGATACATGTCCTGACAGCGGAGTGCGCGGAATATGGAGTTCGCGTCAATGCGATTGCACCAGGCTGGATTGATACACCGATGTTTCATCAGGCAACAGATAATGACCCCGCCAGACTTCAGAAAATCATGGGGCGTATCCCAATGAAACGTACAGGTGTGCCGGAGGATATCGGTAATGCTGCTGTTTTTTTGTGCAGCGAAGCTGCCCGCTATATCAGCGGTGTATGTCTGCCGGTAGATGGTGGAGCGTTGATAGGATTTTAGGAGGATGAAGGAATGGAAACAGAAAGAAAAACCTTTCAGGAAGACTTTTATTTTCACAGTCAGTATGGAAAATATCTTTATCAGACTTATGCAAAGGAACTGCCCATTATAGATTATCACTGCCATCTGCTCCCTCAGGAGATTTACGAAAACAAAGTATTTGACAGTCTTGGCGAGATATGGCTTGCCCATGACCATTATAAATGGCGGGCAATGAGAACCTTCGGGATTGAAGAACGGTATATCACAGGAGATGCGCCATGGAAGGAGAAATTCCGGAAATTTGCGGAAATTCTTCCCTATCTTGTAGGAAATCCTCTGTATATCTGGTGTGCTTTGGAATTAAAGAGATATTTTGGCATAGAAGAACCTCTTTGCGGAGAAAATGCAGATAGTATTTATGAAAAAACAAGAGAAATTATCCAGAGAGAGCAGATAACGCCCCGCTATTGCATGGAAAAATTCAAAGTAGAGTTAGTCTGTACCACAGATGACCCGGTGGACAGTCTGGAATATCACCAGAAGATGGGAGAGATTCCGGGAACCCGTATTCTGCCTGCATTTCGTCCTGATAAAGCCTTCTATTGTGAAAAACCGGGATTTTCAGAATATGTGTCAAAGCTGGAGAAGGCAAGTGGTGAAAATATCACCAATTTTGA
>URQR01000149.1 GCA_900550065.1 uncultured Eubacteriales bacterium
ACGAGGCCGGCGCTGTTGCGTACGTAGACAGCATCGTTCTTTCGGGCGACCCGACGGATATCACCGGCGCAGGCACAACCGGCGGCGACGATAAGCCGAGCACCTCCGGCGGTAAGACATTTACAGAGGATGACACCACCGTTGGCGAAAAGATTTTCTTTAACGGGAAAGCCTCCGGCATCAATGGTCTTGGCAACAGCAAGAAGACGAATAATATTGAAGGCAAAAAAGATTCCGGCGACGAAAATTACATATATTTTGAAACGCTGGACAATGCTTCCGACGCGCATCTTGACATGACGATTTCCGGTGCGACACGCTTTATGGTCGTACAAATGAAGCTTGCATATGACAAGAGCTGCATTAACGGTAACGTCCAGTATAAGGACAGCGCGAGCAAAACAACAGAGCTGATGAAAATTGATAACGGTACCTTGCAAATAGCAAAAAAAGAAATCGCAAAGCTCGATTCAAAAGGTAAGTATAAGGATATCGCCCTTGCAATCGACTGGGCAAAGAACTCGGCAAATGTTTATGTAGACGGCGAGCTGAAAGAAAAGGACGTTGTTTTTGCTTCCGACGAACGCGATGCAATCAGCATGCTGCGTATCTATTGCGCAGGCGGCAACTCCGTAGGAAGCACGCTGCTCATAAAGGACTATGTTGTTTACGAAGGCAAAGAACCGCGCGAAATCGCTAAGGATTATGTCGGCCCGCGCGTTGGAAAAATTGCAACTGATAACTCGGCGGCAATTAAGACACTCGGCAACAATGTCGCGCTTGCACTGGGCGGCAACGGTATCTATTACAATAAGGAAAAGCACGATATCGACGCGCCGGCATTTGAAAAAGACGGCCGGACACTCGTTCCCGTACGGGCTATCTCCGAGGCCTTCGGATTAAAGGTAGATTGGGACGAGGAAACAGGCACAGTAACAATTGACGACAAGTCGAAGATTGTCATCGGCAGCACGGAAATGGTTCTGCCGAACGGCAGCAAGTATACGCTCGACGTGCCTGCTGAAACATACAACGACAGAACGTTTTTGCCGCTGCGCGCACTGTGCGAGCAGATTTTGGGCAAGGTTGTCACATGGAACGACCGCGGCCTGATCGTAATCGGCGACGCGGAATTTACTACAAGTGAAAACGCACTGAAAGAAGCGTTCAACTACCTGCTCTACGACCGTCCGATGGCTGACGAGCTGGTACAGATTTTCAACGAGCAGAACAAAAACCAGCACCCGCGTATTATGATGAATAAAGAAATGTACGACCGGGTGGTTTACAACTATGCAAATGATGAGCTCGTAAAGAGCTGGGGCGACCAGATTATTGCCTCGGCGGATAAGTACTTAAATGCGGCAATGCCGACCTACTCAATTCCGGATGGTTACCGCCTGCTGGCGACGAGCCGCGATGTTTACAGCCGTTCTAAAGCACTTTCGATGGCGTATATCCTCACAAAGGATAAAAAATACTCGGATAACCTTTATCAGGTATTCCAAGCGGCCGGCTCCTTCCCCGACTGGAACCCGCAGCACTTCCTCGATATCGGTGAAATGACCTGCGCGTTCTCAATCGGCTACGACTGGCTCTACGACGTATGGACGGATGAGCAAAAGAAATTCTTAGAGGACACAATTTACAATTACGGCCTGCTCGTCGTTGAAAAGGCGTATTATAACCAGCTTGGCAGCGACGCATGGTGGACGCCGAACAACACAACCAACTGGAACGTTGTCTGCAACGGCGGTATGTCGATGGGCGCTGTCGCACTCTTTGACAAGTATCCGGAGCTGTGCTCGAATTTGCTTCAGCTTCAGGTGCGCGACGTTGAGGCGATGATGAACTCGTTCTATCCGGCGGGCGCATGGTTCGAGGGTATCGGCTACTGGTCGTACACGCTCGACTATACCGTTAATATGTTCAGCACGCTGCAAGCATGCTTCGGCACAGACTTCAATCTTACAAAAGCGCCGGGCTTTGACAGAACGATTTACTTCTCTATGGCCGGTGATGGCCCGACTGCAATCAACAACTATCACGACGCCGGCGAAGGCCATCAGAATTCTTCGAACTATTTCTGGCTGTCGAACCAGTTTGACATCCCCGGTGTAACGAACGTACGGCTGTTTAACATGCAGGAGCTCGGCTGGATGCCGTCGCCGTTTGACCTGATTTGGTACAACACGGATATTAAGGGAACAGATTTTGAGCTTGCTAAGGATACATACTTACAGGAAGTAGAGTTTGTTGCAATGCGTAACTCGTGGGTAGACTTTGACGGCGCATGGCTGTCGTTCCACGCGGGCCAGGCAAACGTAAACCACTCGCACCTTGACACGGGTTCGTTCGTGGTTGACCTGCTCGGCGAGCGGTGGGCGTTCGACCTCGGCGGCGACGACTATAACATGGACGGCTACTTTGGTAACAACAAGCACAAGTACTACAGGCTTCGTCCGGAGGGTCATAACCTCTATGTTATCAACCCGAGCGAGTACGAAGGACAAGACGTCAACTCGTTCTGTAAGGTAGAAAACGGTGTTGTTTCGAAGCCGCGCGGCGCATTTTCAATCGCCGACCTGACGCCGGCTTATGCAAGAGATGCAAAAAGCGCACGGCGCGGATACATGCTTGCCGATGATAGGCGCAGCGCGTTGATTCGCGACGAAGTGACGTTTAAGAGCAAGGACAATGATTTCTACTGGTTCAGCCATATCAAGTCCGGTACAGAGGCTGAAATCATTGATAACAACACGATTCTTCTGACGCGCAACGGTAAACAGGTTAAGGTCCTCATTGACACTGACCTGCCTGATTACGAGCTGTCGATTATGGATGCGGTTCCGCTTCCGACCTCGCCCGTAATGCCGGCGCAGAATAAGAACACGGGCATCAAAAAGATTGCAATTCATAGCCCAAAAGCTTCCGGCAGCGTATATGTACAGGTGAAGTTTATCCCTGCTGACGATGTAAACGCGAACAAGCCGCTCGAAAACATTAAGTTAGACGACTGGACAATTCCGGATGGCGATTTCGTGCCGGCACCAATTGCACCAACGCTTACAAGCCTTTCGCGCGACGGTGAGGAAATGCTCAGCTTCAACCCGAAGGTAACAGGCTATACGGTTTCTGTAGCATACGGTACGATGGCTGTTCCGGTTATCACTGCAACAGCGGAAGAAGATTGCAATGTTACAGTTGCGCAGTCCGACAGCTTTGATAAGCCGACGCTGATTACTGTTTCGCGCAAAGATGAACCGGATATAGAAAGAAAGTACACAATCAACTACACGGTACTGCCAAAATTAGAGGATGTAGAAGGCTGGAAACGCCTACAGGTTACGGCGCATAACGCAAGCGACGAGCCGGAGGCAGAGCACCCGGCGTCGCAGGTTTCCAACAACGATACCTCCGCGGATTCCCGCTGGGCAGCGGAAGGCAAGCAGTGGATCCAGCTTGACCTCGGCAGCGTGCAGTCCGTTTCAGCAATCGGCCTGAGCTGGTGGAAAGGGAACGAACGTGCCTATTCGTTTGACATCGAAGTATCCACGGATGGTACGAATTTTGAACCCGTATTAAAGGAAAAGGCAAGTGGCGGAAAGACGGAAGGTTTTGAAATCTTTGAGCTTTCCAAAGCATATGAAGCGCGTTATATCCGCTATGTTGGCTATGGTAACACAGCAAATCAGTGGAACTCCGTTACGGAATTTGCGGCGCTGACAAAATAATAAAGACATACAAAAAATACCCTTGCTTTTAGCAAGGGTATTTTTTATTTACTGTAGATAACTGCCTAATATTTTTTTAAACCGCTCCATATCCTCCCGGCCGTCCACTGTCTCGCGGCGAATCGCATATTGGTCGCCCTGCTGGCCCCGATTGACAGAAAAGCCACACGCAAAATACCGTCGTGCCTGTGCAATTACCTCGTCGTTGTACGAACCGTGCGGATACGCAATATTTGTAATCTTTTTCCCTGTAACCTGCTCTAAAAGCCACTGTGAACCGGCCATCTCCTCCTGTAGGTCTTCATGCGAAAGCGCTGTCAGCTCTCGGTGTGTTTTGGCGTGGCTCCCAATATTAATGAGTCCGCTGTCCGCCATTTCCTTGATTTGTGCCTTCGTCAGCATCCAATCCTGCCCAATATTGTTGCATGCAACAAAGACGGTAGCCTTTGCGTTGTACTTCTTCAATATCCGATATGCATTTTCATAATTGTCCATATATCCGTCGTCAAAGGTCACGACAACAGGCTTTTCACAATGGTCTGCGTAATACAACTCATCTGGGAATAAAAACGTATAGCCATTCTCTGCTAAGTATTTAATCTGCTGTTCAAACACCGGCGCATCGACGTATAAGTAGGCATATTTCGCGTTCATCTCCGGCGGCGGAGAAATCGTATGATACATTAAAACAGGTGTTTTTTTCGTCGGCAGCATCCCGGGATGTGAGACCGGCTGATATATAACAGAGTTGTATATGTGTTCTATCGCGGTTTGGATAAACATCCTGTCCGCGCCCGCCTTCGGCGCAAAGCGGCCGCCGCCAATCGTCCCCGTCATTGTCAGCAGAGCCACGCTGCTCACCGCGTAATCGGCAATCTCTTCCCTATCGCCCAGCGCCTTTGCGTTCCGATTATCATAAATGAGACGTGGAACGATAAAATCCTGCACACGCTTTAGCGCAACCGCGGCCTGTTCCCGCGTCATTGTGTCATCAGGTCGGAAATTGCCACAGCCGTCCCCTTTCACGAACCCAAGCGCAAACGCTTCACTCACATACGGATTGGAAACGTCTCCAAATGGCTCATATCCAATCCCGAAATGTGAAATCGTTCCTTTTTCCTCCATGAAGCGCATCACAATCTCATAAAATTCCAGCCGCGTCACAGCGGCTTCCTCCGCAAAGATACGCGGTGTCGCCGTAACAACTATGCAGGCGCACAGCAGTACACATAACAATCCTTTTGCCCGCTTCATTGTAAAAAACATCTCCTTACCTCGTTGTAATAACCCGAAGTCTTTTTTAGTTTGAGATACCATATATGTAAGCACACACCCGATTAAAACTCGTTC
>URQR01000150.1 GCA_900550065.1 uncultured Eubacteriales bacterium
CCCCGGACGGTCTCGAGCGTGTCGTTTGCGGCCAACAGCGTGTGGTTCCAGTCGCGCATCTCGCCGAGCAGCAGCGCAAAGGGCGCCTGCGCGCGCCGGATGTACGCATACGCCAGCTTCTTGCGGAAGAAGTAGTCCACGACCGCGTCGGACATCTGCGGCCAGCCGTCGAGCAGATTCCACCAGATGATGCCGCTCGTGTAGGGCTTTTGTATGCGCATCCGCTCGATGAAAAACTTTTTTGCTTCCGCCTGTGAAATTTGCGACGCAAGCGCAAAATCGTCAAGATTACCCGGCACAGCACCGAAAAGCTGGCGGATTTGGTTCGCCATCAGCATTACGCGGTCGTCGCGGTTTTGCTGGTCGGATGAGTGCAGGTTCCATTGCGGGTTGTTATCATAGGGCCAGACAAACTCGCTGTCGATGAATTTTTCGACCGACTTTCTGCCCGGACAGCCGTGATAGCCCGTTTCACTGACGAATTTTGCCCTGCTGTTTGCGTAGAAGCCGCTTTTAAAGTAATCGCGCGGCCCCCAGAGGTGCTCCTCTGGCAGGCTGCGGCGGTTCGCCGTTTCAAAGATTTCGGTACATATGTAGGGCGAGCTTGCAAGATAGGGTCGGGTCGGGTCGTGACGCAGAACCACATCGGGCAGGATTTGCCGTGTCAGCTTGTTTTTTGCCGGGTCAATTCCGTGCAGGTACAGCGTTTCGTCGCACTCGTTGTCGCCTGACCAGAGGAGAATAGACGGATGGGTGCGGAGCGATTTGACAACGTGGGTTGCCTCTGCCGTAAGCTGGGTACAGAATTCGTCCGTAATCGGATAAACATAGCATGCCATAGAAAAATCCTGCCAGACCATCACGCCGTTTTTGTCACATAAATCATAAAACTGCTCCTGCTCGTACACGTTGCCGCCCCAGCAGCGCAGGATATTGCAGCCGATGTCTCTTACCAGCGCAAACGCCTGCTCATATCGCGCCGCGTCACGGCTGTGGTAGGCGTCGAGCGGAACCCAGTTCGACCCGCGGCAGAAGATATCCACGCCGTTTACCTGAAACTGGAATTGCGCGTCTTTGTCTGTTAGGCTATCGGAGCGCAGGAGTGCAACGGTGCGGAGGCCTACGTTAAGCGTCCGCTGCGCTAAGACTGTTTCACCCTGCCGGACTGTGACGGTTGTGGCGTAAAGATTCGCCTCGCCATAGCCGTACGGCCACCAAAGCTTTGGGTTCTCTATAGAAAATTCCACATATCCCGCCTTAAATCGCACAGGTGCGCGCTGTAAGAAATGCGATTCGCCGCAGCGGCCTTCTATATCAATTTGTAGTCCTTGTGCAACCATCTCGGGCTGTATATCAAGTTCATAGGAGAAGCGCACGACCGCAGCATTTTCCTCCAGCCTTACTACGTGGTAGGCAAGCTGCGCAAAACGGCAGCAGGACGCAACGGTAAGGTTAACGTCCCTGTAAAGCCCTGCGCTCACGGCGCGCGGCATAATGTCCCAGCCGAAGCTGTGCGCCGGCTTGCGCAGGCCGAGGGTTTCATAGTTTGCGTGCCAAGAATTTTGCAGTGAGAACATCTCATACTTCTCGCTGTATGCCGCGTTCATAGAGGAAAAAATATGGACAAATAAGCGGTTGTCCGCACCGGGCTTTAGGTGCTCCGTTACGTCAAAAACAGCGGGAATCAGAGCATTGTCCGAGCGTCCGAGCTGTTCGCCGTTTAAAAAGTATTCCGCGACGCAGTCGACGCCTGCAAAGCGGAGTTCTGCCGCCGCGCCAGCGTCATATTCAGGCGTAGGGAAGGCGGTCTCATACCACCACGAATAGGACTCGAATTTTTCGGCCTTTACAATATTCATGCCTTTATACAACTCGTCGGGCAGGAGGCCGGCGCGTGACAAATCAAGTTCCACATTACCCGGTACGGCGGCGGAAATGGGTGCAATGCCGCTCGCTATAAGCTGGTCAGGCGTACAGATGTCCGCCGTATGCTCCTCGTAAAAATATAGCTTCCATTCTCCGTTTAAAGAGATTGTGTGTTCCATTTGAATTCCCTCCTTTAGGCTGAAAACAGACGTTTTTCAAGCTCCATACATAAATAGTGATAAATCGGCAGGTGATATTCCTGCACCTGATAGGTTTGCTCTGCCGGTGCTTTTATGACAACGTCGCAGACTGTGTCGAGCGTGCAGGCGTTTTTCCCGGTAAATGCGAGTGCAGAGAGGCCGAATGCTTTTGCCGCCTTTGCCGCGTTTACAATATTCTCTGAATTACCGGAGGTTGAAAAGCCGAGCAAAAGGTCGCCCGGACGGCCGTAGCCGTACACAAGCTGCGCATACGCCATCTGCGGCGATACGTCGTTGCCGTAGGCGGAAAGGACTGCTCCCTGCGACGGCAGCGAAATCGCCGGGACGGCGCGCTGAAGGCAGGCGGCAAACTGCTGTGCGGTCTCACTGCCATAAAGTTGCTCCAATTTTTTGGCGTCTTTTTGCGGGATCCTGCGCGGCAGGACAAAGCTTTTCATCAGCTCGCCAACCACATGGTCGCAGTCGGCGTGGCTCCCGCCGTTGCCGCACAAGAGTATTTTTCCGCCGCAACGGTATGTCCGCTCCATATATTGCAGAGCCTGCTTGATTTCGTTTTTGCATACACATAGCGCGGGATATCGCTCAAATAATTCTTCCATTGTGTCAACCTCCTTTCTACACATTATTATTCATTTATTTGCCCAAGCCCTGTCGCGACAATTAGTGCGGCATAGTTGCCGATGTCGTCGCCGAGTTGGGCGCTTTTTACTTCGCATGCTCCATAAGATACAGGAATACATTCGCGCTCCATAACGCGCCGCGCGCCGTCCCAGAGCAGGTCGTGGCTGCGGGTAAAAATACTTCCGATGATGATAGCCTGCGGGTTTAAAAGATCGACGAGCAAAGATAGGGCCGCGCCGAGCTTTTCCGCGCTGATTTCATATATTTCGCGTGCGAACGCATCGCCTGCATGGGCACAGTCCGCAACGGATTTTGCCGTAATGCTGTCTAAATCGGCATAGCTTTTGCAAAATGCGGTCTGTTTGCCGAGCTGGAGCTGTTCTAACGCTTTGGAGCGCGCGAGCTGCGCGATGCCGCCTCCGCTGCAAAAGCCCTCGAACGACCCTGATTTTCCGAAGCCGGGTGGCCCGAAGCGGTCTAAGCGGATGTGCCCAACTTCTCCGGCGAGGTCGGATACGCCGTGATAGAGCCGTCCGTCCAGAATCAACCCCGCGCCCATACCTGTGCCGCAGGTGAGGAAAACAAGGCTGGAAAGCCCTTGTCCTGCGCCGAGCTTCCACTCCGCCAGTGCGCAGGCGTTTGCGTCGTTTTGCAGGTAGACAGGAACGCCGTACCGCTCCCGAAAGAATGTTACAATGGCTACGTCGTCCCATCCCGGCAGGTTCGGCGGCGACAAAATCCTCCCGCTTCTGCTGTCGAGCGGCCCGCCGCAGCTGATGCCGATGGCATCAATGCAATCCTCCGGCGCGAGTTGTTTTATTTTTTCGCAAAATAAATCTAATACAGCGTAGGGGTCGCCGTCCTGCGGTGTTGGAAATTGCAGCTTGGTGTGAATCGCTGCAAAACTGCCCGATACTTCCCCGCAGCAAACGCCGCATTTTGTACCGCCAATATCAATTCCAATCAGCATCGTATCACTCCTTTTCCAATTAGCAGTATGTTATTGTTTATTATAGCAAATCAACGTGAGGGATACTCTCTAAAAACTCACAAATATATTGCAAAAAGTACGATTTAAGCTTGTATATATAAATTTTTACGCTATAATGGTAGAGGGAGGACTGTACAATGGGTAGGAAAAAGACGGTAGACATTCTTCGTTTTAGTGCGGAAGATGAAATCCCACAGGATTTTTTGATGAGTGTTTCAAGAAAGAAAATTTCAGAGGATTTTACGCTGCACTGGCACGATTTTTTTGAAATTGAGCTTGTGCTTTCCGGGCGTGCGACACACCTTTTAAACGGAAAGGAATATCCGCTTGGACGGGGGGACATTTTTGTTTTAAACCCTTCAGACTACCATGGAATCCGCGTCATAGAGGAGCTTGAACTGATTAATATTATGCTGGACGAAAGCCTAATCCGGACGCAGCTGCTCGACGCGCTGCTGAGCTGCAAACGCGACATCATGTTTACCTTGCAGGAAGAGGAGTTTGACAGTGTGTATCCGTTGTTTGCCCGTTTGGTAGAGGAGTTTGAAGCGGGGCGGAAGTATAAGGAAATTTTTATGAAGGATATATTGGAGTGTATTTTTATTACCATTGCGCGGCAATTTGCGTTTGCATATAATCCTTCTTCAGACGCGGACAAAGAGCCCGTCCGGCGGGCAATTCTTTACATCCACAGCCATTTTCGCGACGATTTGTCGCTTGCGGAAGCGGCGGCGATTACCGGCCTGAGTGAAAAATATTTTTGTACTTTATTGTTTCCGGAAGGTTTGATTGAGTTCATCCCAGCTATGAAGGCTTTGAATGCCGAATTGAACGACTTGTTGGCAACTCCGGAAGGTACTGCATTGGCTAAAGATCAGCAGCGCGAATGGATTTTGAATAAACTTTCTGAAGCAAACAAGGCTGTATACGAATCTCTTCCTTTGGGAGTAGCGGCTCAATTAACCATGGAACGTGACCCGCATGGAAATGTACAGGTTTCACTGATCGAAACGGAAAAGCTGTTGTCCGAAATGGTGGCCAACAAACTGGCTGCATGGAAGAAAGAAGGTAAGTTCGGCTGCTGAATGGATTGCCGGTGGTGTGCCCATCACCATGATGATGAATATGGAGAAACGTAATGGTGAGATGAAACCGGTCATCAAAAAGGCATTGGTTCGTTTGGACGGTGCTCCGTTCAAGGATTTTTCATCAAGACGCAACCAATGGGCTCGTGAAACTTGTTTCGTATATCCCGGTCCTATACAGTATTTCGGTCCGACCGAAGTCTGCGACCAAGCTACCAAGACGTTGCAATTGGAACAAACTAAGTAATTCATTTATAGATATGCAAGTCCCTTTATCCGTCGATGAAGGGACTTGTT
>URQR01000151.1 GCA_900550065.1 uncultured Eubacteriales bacterium
GTGATGTTTAAAAACGAAACACATAACCACCCGACGGAGATTGAGCCGTTCGGCGGCGCAGCGACGTGTCTTGGCGGCGCGATTCGCGACCCGCTTTCCGGGCGCGCCTATGTATATCAGGCAATGCGGATTACCGGCGCGGGCGACCCGCGTAAAACAATGGCGCAGACGCTCGACGGCAAGCTGATGCAAAAGAAAATTGTGCGCACAGCTGCGGCAGGTTATAGCTCATATGGTAACCAGATTGGCCTCGCGACCGGACAAGTTGCGGAAATATATCATGACGGCTATGTAGCGAAGCATATGGAGCTTGGTGCGGTTATTGCAGCTGCGCCGAAGGAGAACGTTGTACGCACGTGTCCGCTTCCGGGCGATGTGGTGATTTTGCTGGGCGGTAAAACGGGGCGCGATGGCTGCGGCGGCGCGACGGGTTCTTCAAAAGCACATACGACAGAATCGCTTGAAACGTGCGGTGCGGAGGTACAGAAGGGGAATCCGCCCGTTGAACGTAAAATTCAGCGCCTGTTCCGCAACGACGACGTAACGCGGATGATTAAGCGTTGTAACGACTTTGGCGCGGGCGGCGTTTCGGTTGCAATTGGCGAGCTGGCCGATGGGCTGGACATTGATTTGGATAAGGTACCGAAAAAGTATGAGGGGCTTGACGGAACGGAGCTTGCAATCTCGGAGTCGCAGGAGCGTATGGCGGTTGTGGTTGACCGTACGGACGTAGAAAGGTTTGTTGCATATGCAAAGGAAGAGAACTTAGACGCTGTTGTTGTAGCGGTTGTAACGGATAAAAACAGACTTACGATGACGTGGCGCGGAAAGACAATCTGCGACATTTCGCGCGATTTTCTTAACACGAACGGCGCGGCGAAAACGACAAAGATTCATGTAACGCTGCCGGATGAAAAGGTATCCCCCTTTACACAGGAGACGTCAGGTTCTGTTGCAGAAAACTGGCTTAAAACGCTGTCCTCGCTCAATGTCTGCTCGCAAAAGGGGCTTGTCGAGCGGTTTGACAGTACAATCGGCGCAGGAAGCGTTCTGCTGCCCTTTGGCGGTAAGCACCAGCTTTCGCCGGCGGACGGTATGGTCGCGAAAATTCCAGTCTTGCACGGCAAAACAAATACTGCGACGGTTATGACCTACGGCTATGACCCAGATTTATCCTCGTGGTCGCCGTTCCATGGCAGTGTGTACGCTGTGGTTGAATCGGTTTCAAAAGCGGTTGCGCTCGGCGCACGCTATGACGATATTTATTTGACCTTACAGGAATATTTTGAGCGGCTTGGGACAGACCCGGCGCGCTGGGGCAAGCCGTTTACAGCGCTTTTGGGCGCGTATGCAGTGCAGCGGGCGTTAAAGCTTGCAGCAATTGGCGGCAAGGACTCTATGAGCGGCAGCTTTGAGGACTTAGACGTGCCGCCGACGCTTGTTTCGTTTGCGGTCAACACGGTTGCGGCGGACAAGGCCGTTTCGCCCGAATTTAAACAGGCGGACAGTGACGTAGTTGTCGTAAAAGTGAAAAAGGATGAAAACCTGCTTCCGGATTTTGATGCACTGCAGAGAAACTACACGCGGATTCATCAATTGATAATAGATGGTAAGGTACGCGCCAGCAGCGTGGTAAAGGGCGGCGGACTGTGTGAAGCGGTGAGCAAAATGTGTTTTGGCAATATGCTCGGCTTTACGTTTGATAAAGGAATTAGCAGACAGGAGCTCTTTGCAAAGGAATACGGCGCAATTGTGCTGGAGGTAACGGATACTGCGTCTCTGACAGGGCTTGATTATAAGCTTGTCGGCAAGGTGACAAATAACGGTGTTATAGAAGCATGCGGAGAAATGGTTACGCTTTGTGACGCGCTTGCCGCATGGGAGGGAACACTTGAAAAGGTTTATCCGACGCGTGCAAAGAGCGCAAAGCCGTGCCAAACATACACCTTTGCGCGCAAGAATATTATCACTGCAAGACAGTCATTTGCAAAGCCGCGCGTATTTATCCCCGTTTTCCCGGGAACCAACTGTGAATACGATACAGCGCGCGTGTTTGAAGCGGCAGGCGCAGTTGTCGATGTTCTTCCGTTTATCAATCTTACGCCAAACGATACGGTGCAAACGCTTGATAAGATGGCGCGTTTGATTCGCGAGGCGCAGATTGTAATGCTGCCGGGCGGCTTTTCCGGCGGCGACGAGCCGGACGGTTCCGGTAAATATATCGCGACGGCGTTCCGTAATCCGAAAGTACGTGAGGCGGTCAACGACTTATTGGCAAACCGTGACGGCTTGATGCTCGGTATTTGCAACGGGTTTCAGGCACTCATCAAGCTTGGCCTTGTGACACACGGGCAAATTATCGATTTGGCAGAGGATGCGCCGACGCTGACGTTTAACAACATTGGCCGCCACGTTTCAACTGTAGTGACGACGCGTGTTGTCTCGAACCGTTCGCCGTGGCTTTACGGCACGCAGGTGGGCGACTGTCACTCGATTGCGGTGTCGCATGGCGAGGGACGTTTTTACGCGAACGACGCATGGCTGGCGCGCCTGATTGAAAATGAACAGATTGCGACCCAGTATGTAGATCAAAACGGGAACGCGAGCGCGGATATCCCGTATAACCCGAACGGCTCTGTAGCTGCAATTGAAGGAATTACGAGTCCCGACGGGCGCGTGTTCGGTAAAATGGGGCACAGCGAACGCTTTGGTGAAAACAACTTTAGAAATATCAGCGGCAACAAGGACCAGCAGCTTTTTGTTTCCGGCGTAAAATATTTTAAGTAGGAGTTTGTGATGGAAAAGGGCTTGGTTCACGTCTACACAGGCGACGGAAAAGGGAAGACGACGGCGGCCTTCGGCCTTGCGCTACGCGCGTATGAAAACGGAATGCGCGTCTGCATTATACAGTTTTTAAAACCGTCGCCGAGCGGCGAGGCGCGGTTTATAGAAGGGCTTAATGTCGCGCGGTTCCGTGTGCTGCGGTTTGAGCGAGCGCATGGGTTTACCTACGACCCGGCATCGAAGCAGACAAAAGCGCTGCGGGAGGATACCGTCTCTGCGCTGGCGTTTATTAAAACGCTGTATACAGAGCAGGTGTGTGACCTGCTCGTGCTCGACGAGGTGATTTGCTCACACCAACTGGGGCTGATTTCGAAAGAGGAGCTATGTTCGTTAATTGAGCATAAGCCGCACGGGTGTGAGCTTGTGCTCACTGGTCGCGGCGCGCCGGACTGGCTTGTTGTATTAGCGGATTATGTAACAAATATGACCCTTGTGAAGCATCCGTTTCAAGATGGTACGGATGCGCGCAGGGGAATTGAGTATTAAAGATAAGGAAAGGGAATAGGTAGCTGACTATGGGACTGTTTGGACGAGGGATGAATAAGCCCGGTAAGGGTGTTGAAAAGGACGAGAGGCAAAAGCATCGCTTTTTTATCTTTTTTGACGTTCTTTTTCGTAAATTTATGAAATTTATGCAGATTAACATGCTATTTCTGCTGTTTTCGCTTCCGTATTTGCTGCTGCTTTACTGGCTGTCGCCGCTCAGCGTCTCGACGCTTTCCGGCGTTGCTTTGTCCGGTATCGGCGAATTTGTCAAAAGCCTGCCCTATGAGGACGCGGCTGCGTTTGAGTTTGTACTGCGTCTGCTTTTTGCGCTCGGCGTTGTAATTCTGTGGGGGGCGGGGCCGGCGTCCGCTGGGTGCGCGTATGTAATGCGTAATTTTTCACGCGAGGAGCACGCGTGGGTATTCAGTGATTTTTGGGATAATGTAAAAAGCAATTTTAAACAAAGTATCGCTGTTTTACTGATTGATATTTTGGTGCTGTACGTCAGTATCGTGGCGTTCCACTTTTATTCGTACCAGTACGCGATTACACCGAATAATATGTTTTTAATCGCGCAGGGGCTTTTGGCCTTTATATTGATTCTGTATACGTTCATGCATTATTATATTTATCAGATTATGGTTACATATAAAGTCAAATTCGGAAAGCTTTACAAAAACGCGATGTTATTTGCAATAGCAAAGTTTCCGCAAAATATTATCTTTACACTGCTGTCGGGCGGGCTTTTGCTCGGTGTTTTCATCCTGCTCAATGTGTTCTCCTTCTTGGCATTCGTAATTGTATTTACAGCGATTTGTAAATTTATTATCGAATTTTACACGTCAGATGTTATTTTGAAAAACACACCGCAGCAGTAAAAAATGATTTATCTTGGAGAGAAAAAAACGACTATGAAAAGAGAGAGACAAGACGTTTTGGTTGCGCCGGAGCAGATACAGGTGCAGAAGGAATATATTCATAAAATTAAGCACTACAATGCGCAGTTGGGCGCGCAGCCGCTTGCTTTTGTCGTAACATACGGCTGCCAGCAAAACGAAAACGATTCGGAGCGAATCCGCGGAATGCTCGCCGAGGCGGGCTATGGCTTCTGCGATAAGGCGGAGGATGCGGATTTGATTCTATACAATACCTGCGCTGTACGCGAGCACGCCGAGCTAAAGGTCTATGGTAACCTTGGTGCGCTCAAGCTTTTAAAACGCAAAAAGCCGGAGCTGGTTATTGGCGTATGCGGCTGCATGATGCAGCAGGAGCAGGTAGCGAAAAAAATAAAGCAAAAGTATACGCATGTGGATCTGATTTTCGGTACACATACGCTCTATACGCTGCCGCAGCTCTTGTGGCAAGTGCTCGAAACGCACACCCGCAGCATCAGCATTGTTGACGCGGACGGCTATATCGCTGAGGATATGCCAATTCGCCGCGCAGGGGCCGTACTCGCTTACGTTTCGATCATGTATGGCTGCAACAACTTTTGCTCATACTGTATTGTGCCGTACGTGCGCGGGCGCGAGCGCAGCCGCAGTCCGGAGGATATATTAAACGAAATCCGACAGGTGGCGGCGGACGGGTACAAGGAAGTGATGCTGTTAGGGCAGAATGTTAATTCCTACGGTAAGGATTTGGATGAAGCGGTC
>URQR01000152.1 GCA_900550065.1 uncultured Eubacteriales bacterium
AAAGTAAGGAGTGCGCGGGTCTTGCCAAGTACGCGAAGTACGTTTGTTGTGCCGGAGTTACCGCTTCCATAATCACGGATATCCATTCCGCATAATTTTCCTACAAGGTAACCGCTCTCAATACAGCCACAGAAATAGCCTGCTACGATTACAAATACATAATATACAGCGTTATTCATTTACTTCTCCTTTCTCTCACGATAAATGAAATGAATCGGAGTTCCACGGAAACCAAAAGTGGTACGAATCTGGTTTTCAATGTAGCGCTGATAAGAAAAGTGGAACAGTTCCGCCTTGTTGACAAAGATAACGAATGTCGGCGGTTTTGCCGCTGCCTGTGTCGCATAGTAAATGCGCAGACGCTTGCCCTTGGCGGACGGCGGCTGGACCATCGTCGTCGCTTCACCAATCACGTCGTTTAACATTCCGGTTGTAATGCGCCTTGCGTTCTGCGCCGCCGCCGCCCCAATCATATCAAACAGCTTGTCGACGCGCGCGCCCGTTTTAGCGGAAATAAACTCGATGGGCGCATACTGCATAAATGCGAGCGTATCCATAACGTCGAGCTTATAATTTTTCATTGTATTTGTTTCTTTTTCAACCGCATCCCACTTATTGACGACCACGATTGCGGCTTTTCCGCTCTCATGTACAAAGCCCGCAATTTTCGAGTCTTGTTCCGTAATGCCCTCAGAGCCGTCAATCATGATAATACACACATCGCTGCGCTCTACCGCCGCAAACGCGCGGATTACGCTATAGCGTTCAATTTGCTCGTCAACCTTTGACTTGCGCCGGATGCCGGCCGTATCAATAAACGTATACTTCTGCCCGCCGCGCTCATAGTGCGTGGCGATTGCGTCGCGCGTTGTGCCGGCAATGTTTGTTACAATCACACGGTCTTCACCCAAAATCCGGTTGATAAGCGACGACTTACCGGCGTTCGGCTTACCAACGATTGCAACCTTAATCACGTCGTCTTCTTCGTCGCCGTTTTCCGCAGAAGGGAAGTGCTCGGCACATGCGTCTAACAAATCGCCGACGCCGAGCCCGTGCGTGGAAGAAATTGCAATCGGGTCGCCAAGCCCGAGATTATAAAATTCGTAAAAATCCATCGGCGGCTCACCTGTGTTGTCGACCTTATTGACCGCCAGCACAATCGGCTTGCCCGACTTTATCAAAAGCGCGGCAACGTCCTTGTCCGCCGCCGTTAAGCCGTCGCGTACATTGACGATAAAAATCACCACATGCGCCATCTCAATCGCGAGCTGCGCCTGTGCGCGCATCTGCATAAGGATTTCGTCGTCAGCCTTCGGCTCAATACCGCCTGTATCAATTAACGTAAAGTCGCGTCCGAGCCATTCCGCGTCCGCAAACACCCGGTCGCGCGTCACGCCGGGCGTATCGTCGACAATGCTGATGCGTGTGCCGGCGATTTTATTAAAAAGGGTAGACTTGCCCACGTTTGGGCGGCCTACGATTGCTACTACCGGTTTTGCCATGCGTGTTGTCCTCCTGTGTGTATTTGTACTTGCAGTAGTTTTTCAAGAAAGTCATACCCGTCGTTTAGAACGGAAGTGACGGATATATTTAACATTTTTTCCAATTCGGATAGTGGCATATCGTCTAAAAACACATCGTCGTCCGCGCGCAGCATGGACGCAGGGATAAACAACGCATCGCCCAAGTCCTTGCCCTGCAATTGCGCGATGATATCACACGCGCAAACAAGCCCGCTTACGGTCACGCCGCCGCCAAAAAAGTTGTTTTTTATCGCATAAACCTGCGCCGAAAAACCGTCCACCTGCTTCGCGATTCGCTCGGTAAGGCTTTTAATAAATGGATATGCAAGCTCACCCGTCGCGATACTGACGCGCCGGCTTAATTTCTTTAGCGTTAATTCCGATAAGGCCTGTGTAAACTCTGTCTCCATGCTCGTTATCAGACCAACACCGTTTTCAATCTGCGGAAAGCCTTCATAAGCCTCCTCCGGCGGGAGCGGCAGACCGGCCATCAGATAAAATTCATCCGAAGCGTAAATGAGCGCCGAGCCACATGTGCAGCGCAGCTTTTCCTGCCAAGTATGCACCTGCGTAAGCAATGCGCACGCACTGTCTTTGTTGTAGCTCTTGAGCGGGTACAGCCCCTCACGGTACGCCGTCAGCCCGACGGGAACGACAGATACGCTGCCGACATAAGGGTGCAGCGCCGCTAAATCGGCGATTGTACGGTCGAGCGCTGCGCCGTCGTTGATACTGGGACATAAAACAATCTGACAATTCATGCTAATCTGGTTTTGCGCCAGCCGCTGCATAATTGTGTATACATTACCCGCGTGCCGGTTGCCGAGCATCATTTTACGCAGTTCAGGGTCGGTCGTATGCACTGATACATTGACGGGCGAAATCCGCATTTTGATAATCCGGTCGATGTCGCGCTCCGTCAGATTTGTCAGCGTGATATAGTTGCCCTGTAAAAACGAGAGTCGGGCGTCGTCGTCTTTAAAGTAAACCGTCTCGCGCATCCCTTTTGGGAGCTGGTCGATAAAGCAGAAAATACATTTGTTTTTACACCGCTTCGGCGCGTCCATCAAAGAATTTTCAAATTCAATCCCTAAGTCTTCATAGCCGGTATACACTTCTACAATTTCGTGCTCACCCTGCGCGGTCAAAAGCTCAAGTTCGAGCTCTTCGTCGCACGAAAGAAACCGATAGTCGAGCACATCGCCGATTTCGGTGTTGTTTATTTTTAAAATGCAGTCGCCCGGCTCTAAACCGATTTCCTCGGCAATACTGCCGGGGGCGACCGCTTTGATTTTTGCATTTGCCATAATTATACCTTTCATTTGTAAATTATTGCACGTAACAATCCACTATTTATTATCTACTAATTCTATAAAATAGTCAAGTTATTTTTAGCGCGCTGTATCGACAGGGTTTTTATTTTTGATAAGTTTTTGTTGAGAAGGGCGGGAAAATGTGGTACAATAGATTCAAAAGCGAAGCTTTTGAGTCATTGAAAAAAGCCACTGTCGGGACACTGTCCCTCCTGCGGCGTATGCCGCATTGTGTCTTTTTCGGGTTTGTACCGAATTTATGGTATTATATACACAAAGGCTTTGCCTTTGTACTTGGAAGAAACCGCTGTCGGAGCGAAACTCCTCCTCCCGCATAGCGGGAGCACGTTTTCTTCAGGGTTGTACTGTATTTGTGGTATATTAGGGATAGGTGATGATGCTGTGGCAAAGATACTTACTGCTGTGGGAGCGGCGGTATTTTTGAATGGGATTTTCTTATGCGTATCTTCAAATATGAACGTAGGTGTTATCTTAACGGTTCTTTTAGGCCTGTTTTTTCTTGCTTGGGGGATTTTTTATAAAAAAATTTTTTGCGTGACAAGAAAAGGCGTGTTTAAATTTATTAAGAATTTTATTTTGGTTTTATTCTCTATTGAGCTTTTATTTATCGGTTTTATCGCGTTATACGGACAAATTGATGATGTAAGCTATAATGAAGATGCTGTGATTGTTTTGGGGGCGGGAATTCGCGGCGAGCAGGTAACTCTGCCCTTGAAAATGCGGCTTGATAAAGCAATTGCGTATAACAAGAAAAATCCGGAAGCGTTTATAGTTGTAACGGGCGGCAGGGGATTTCAGGAGACGATTACCGAGGCTGCGGCAATGGAACGATATCTAATTAAAAACGGCATAGAAAAGGAAAGAATAATAAAAGAGGAAAAAGCGACCTCAACCAATGAAAACATGAGATTTTCCAAAGAAATATTGGATTCGTATTTTGATACAGAATATAAAATCGTGGTTATCACAAATGGGTTTCACATATACCGGGGCGTTTCGATTGCGAAAACGGAAGGCTTTGATATGGTATCTCATTTACATGCTGAGTTAGAGTGGTATAATATAATACCGTGCTATTTGAGAGAAAGCATAGCGATACTGAAAATGTGGGTGTTTGGGTAAGGCAACGTAAAACAGATATAATAATTTATTTATATGGAGGAGTTACAATGCTGACAAAGGAAAAACGGGAATTCATGAGAGAAACGATAGTGAAGCCGCCGCTGACCAGAAAACAGATTGCGAAGCGGGTGGCTCTCTTTGTATGCGCGTCAGCCGTATTTGGAGGAGTCGCGGCGGTTTCGTTTGCGGCGGTAAAGCCGTTTGCGGATCGGTGTTTTCAGGAAAATGGGATGCAGGAGACATCCTCAGTCGAGTTTTCCAAGGACGATCCGGACTCTGTTTCGCCGTCGGACGGTGCAGATGCGGATATGACAGCGCAGCCGGAACAAATGGAGCAGGAGATTGATGAGGCGGTCAGCGAGGCGCTTTCCAGCTATCAGTTTTCCGCAGACAATTTCAATTCGATGACGTCGGTGCTGCGTGGAATCGGGGAACAGGGTGATAAGTCGATCGTGACGGTCAGCTCTGGCAAACAGGATACGGATATATTTGGAAACCCGGTGGAAAATACGGGTGATTATGCAGGTGCAGTCATCGCGGAGAGTGATGGAGAATTTCTGATCTTTACTTACGCCGATGCGGTGCGGGCGGCAGATTCGATCAATGTGAGATTTTCGGATGGAACGAAGATCGCTGGTACAGTGCGCCAGATTGACGAAGTGCTCGGAATGGCAGTTGTGGCGGTGCCGTCCGGCAATCTGCCGGAAGAAGAGCGGAAAAAGGTGCAGGTGCTTTCACTTGCCAATTCATATACGGTCAAGGCAGGCGATGTCCTCGTAGGTATCGGCGGTCCGTCCGGACAGGTGCATTCGCTTTCGTTCGGAACGGTATCCTACGTGGCGCGCAATGTGCAGATTACAGATGGACTGACGCGGATCCTGTATGCGGATATCAGCAGCAATTCGCAGACGGGTACCATAAAAATCAAAACACCCCGCGAGATCGTCCGCACGACAACCCACACCTGCCGCACCGAGACCAGAACCCAACCGACCGCCGC
>URQR01000153.1 GCA_900550065.1 uncultured Eubacteriales bacterium
GCTGAAGGGCGGTATTACGATTGGGCATCTTAACGCGCTGCGCCGCGGCATACGGGTCGAGGACTATAAGACCGCGCCGGCGGAGGTGGATCTGCTCGACAGCGTGCCGGGCCAGAGCAAGGTGCAGATTAAAATCCATGAAGGAAAGAACCGGCAGGTCAGAAAAATGTTCGAGTCGCTCGGCTACACCGTAGCAGCGCTGGAACGGGTTGCGATTGGCACTGTCACGCTTGGAAATTTGCCACGCGGCAGATGGCGGCATCTGACAAGCTTTGAGGTGAATTATCTGATGGGCGGAAAGAAATAGGAGGGCGGCTATGCTGGAATTTAAGGTTGCTGTTGAAAAAAGCGGCGTTGTATCATACTTGAAACAGAAAAATATTGACTTGGATATTAAAGGATTTTTTGTGATGTCAGCTATGGAGGGTGAAACGATTGTTGGTATGGGCGCGATTTCTATGACGCCGGATTTTGCCGTAGTGGAAGAACTCGTGTGTGATGATGAAACAATTGCATACGGGATGGGAAAGGCGCTGCTCAACTCGCTCGATTTGGGCGGTGTTGCGCGGGTTTTGATTAAAAATGAGCGACTGTATCCGCTTGCTGAAAGGCTTCGTTTTACAAAAACTGAGCAGGGAAGTTATGAGGTATCGCTTTATGGATACTTTACAGCCGGATGTTAATCGGATGCTGAAAAAAATATTTATAAAATTTTAATATTTGCTTGAATTTTAACAATTATTTTATTATAATGTATAATTAGGTGACAATGGAGTTTTGATAAAATAAAAATAGGATATAGTGTTAGTTTTTATTTTTACTTTAATTGTTACTTTTTTGACAAATAACTGTTGTACATAGTGGGCGGCGTCCCGCCTGCACGGAGGGAAATGAATGGGGACAGCAGAAAAGATCAGTGATCTGAAAGCACGCCGCAAGCAGGTTGTTCTGGGCGGCGGCGAGGCGAAAATCCAGAAGCAGCACGACAGCGGGAAGAAGACGGCGCGTGAGCGTATCGGCGACCTGCTCGACAAGAACAGCTTCGTGGAGGTCGATGCGTTTGTGACGCATCGTTGCAGCGAGTTCGACATGCCAAAGACAAAAGCGCCCGGTGAAGGCGTTGTGACGGGATATGGTACTGTAGACGGCAGGCTCGTGTATGTATATGCGCAGGATTTTACCGTAATCGGCGGATCGCTTGGCGAGATGCACGCAAAGAAAATCTGCAAGGTTATGGATATGGCGGCAAAGATGGGCGCGCCGATTATCGGAATCAATGACAGCGGCGGCGCACGAATTCAAGAAGGGCTTGACGCTTTGTCCGGCTTTGGTGAGATTTTTTATCGCAATACACGCGCATCGGGCGTAATTCCGCAAATTTCGATTATCATGGGGCCTTGCGCAGGCGGCGCGGTATATTCGCCCGCGATTACGGATTTTGTATTCATGGTGGAAAAAACGAGCCAGATGTTTATTACGGGGCCGCAGGTTGTCAGCTCCGTTACCGGCGAGAAGGTCACGGCCGAGGAATTAGGCGGCGCACAAGCGCAGGCGGCGAAGAGCGGCGTGGCGCACTTTACGGCGCAAAACGACGAGGATTGTCTTGAAAAAGTAAAGCGGCTTTTGTCGTTTTTGCCGGCGAATAATACGGAAAAAGCACCGGAAACAAAGCCGAAGCGCGGCAAGAAAAAGGACGATCCGAAGCGGCTTTGCGAGATGTTAAACGAGATGATTCCGGATGCGCCAAACAAGGCATACGACGTAAAAACAATTATACAAGAAGTTGTCGACGATGGGGATTTCTTTGAAATTCATGAGCAGTTTGCAAGAAATATCGTAATCGGGTTTGCGCGCATTGCGGGCGACACGGTTGGTATTGTAGCCAATCAGCCGCGCTTTATGGCCGGCTCGCTCGATGTTGACTCGTCCGATAAGGCGGCGCGGTTTGTGCGTTTCTGTGACAGCTTCAACATACCAATCGTAACCTTTACTGACGTTCCGGGGTATTTGCCCGGTGTTGCGCAGGAGCACAACGGTATTATCCGCCACGGGGCAAAGCTGCTTTTTGCCTATTCGGAGGCGACTGTGCCGCTGATTAACGTGATTTTGCGCAAGGCGTACGGCGGAGCTTATATTGCGATGAGCTCAAAGCACTTGGGCGCCGATATGGTTTTTGCTTGGCCGACAGCTGAAATCGCTGTTATGGGGCCGGACGGAGCCGCGAACATTATCTTTAGAAAAGATATTGCGGCGGCGGACGACCCGGTGAGCGAACGTGCTGCCAAGATAGAGGAGTATAAAGCAAAGTTTGCAAATCCGTATGAAGCTGCAAAACGCGGATATGTAGACGATGTAATTGAGCCTGCCGCGACGAGGCAAAGAGTCGCGTCGGCGCTCAGTATGTTAAAGGGCAAGCGGGAAAGCATGCCTGTAAAAAAACACGGGAATATCCCGTTATAATTTGGCGTGGGGAAGACCTTCGTACATTAAAAGAAAATGGGGTGATAAAGAATGGAAAACTTTACAACAGGGCTGTTGGTGGCTTTGCAGGGTATTTTGATTGTCTTTGCCGTGCTCGTAATACTCATGATTGTGCTTTATATTATGAAGCTGTTTGCAAAGGAGGAGACGAAAGTGGCTGCAAAATCATCAGTTAGTGCACCAGTAGCTGCGCCGACAAAGCGGCTTCGCGTTATGTCGATTAGACGGCAGGGAAGCAGTACGCCTCTTTGGACTGCGTCCAAGTAAGTTTTTGTAGTACCTATTTGATTTATATTTCAATAACTTTTTAGGAGGAAAGAAACATGAAGAAATTTGTGATAAAGGTAAACGGCAACGTATACGAGGTTGAGGTAGAAGAAACAGAAAACTTTAAAAATACGCCTATTTCTGCGCCTGCGGCTGCTCCGAAGGCAGCGCCCGCACCTGCTGCGGCGCCTGCGGCTGCTGCTCCGGCTGGATCGAATGTTGTTCCTGCGCCGATGCCGGGTACAATTCTTGATATCAAGGTTAGCGTTGGCCAGAGCGTAAACGCCGGCGACGTTTTGTGCGTACTCGAAGCAATGAAGATGGAAAATGAGATTATGGCGCCTGCTGCCGGCAAGGTTGTTGCAATCAACACGAGTAAGGGTGCAAGCGTAAACACAGGTGACGCTCTGATTTCTTTGGGCTAAGATTGTAACCTGATTTTATCCCGAAAAATTTATTTTTAAGAGAAATGGAGTGATTACTTGTGCAGAACTTTTTAGATGGTTTTATGAAATTTGCAGAAGGCACAGGTATCGCATTGCTGATTAATCCAGACACCTATATTTGGTGGCAGACGATTTTAATGATCGCGATTGCCTGCGTGCTTCTCTATCTTGCAATTGTAAAGAAGTTTGAGCCGCTTCTGCTCGTACCGATTGCATTTGGTATGTTATTGGCAAACCTGCCGCAGACGGCGAATATTATGCATCCGGAGTGGTTTTCTAACCCCGAGTTCTTTGTAAACGGACATATTGATTTTGGTAAAGTATTAAACGAAGGCGGCCTATTGGACTTGCTTTATTTGGGCGTTAAGCTCGGTATCTATCCGCCGTTGATTTTCCTCGGAATCGGTGCGATGACGGACTTTGGCCCGCTGATTGCGAATCCGAAGAGCATCCTGCTCGGCGCGGCGGCGCAGCTTGGCGTATTCTTTACGTTCCTCGGCGCGCTCTTTATCGGCGACATGGGCTGGGCTAACTTTGGCTTCATGGAGGCTGCGTCGATTGGTATTATTGGCGGCGCAGACGGCCCGACAGCAATTTATGTCACAAAGACATTGGCGCCGACGCTTTTGCCGGCAATTGCGATTGCGGCGTATTCGTACATGGCGCTCGTTCCGATTATTCAGCCGCCAATCATGAAGGCGCTGACGACGAAAAAGGAACGCAGTGTTGTTATGGAACAGCTCCGCCCGGTATCGAAGCGTGAGAAGATTCTGTTCCCGATTATCGTTACAATTGTTGTTGGCCTGATTGTTCCGGACGCGATTCCGCTTGTTGGTATGCTGATGCTCGGTAACCTGTTTAAGGAAAGCGGCGTTGTAGACAGAATCAGCAAGACGGCGCAGAATGAATTGATTAATATTATTACGATATTCCTCGGCGTTACGGTTGGTGCGACGGCAACGGCGCAGACCTTCCTGACGGCGGAAACGCTTATGATTGTTGTACTCGGCCTGATTGCCTTCTCTATCAGCACGGCGGGCGGCGTACTGTTTGGTAAGCTGATGTACATCTTTACTGGCGGTAAGGTGAACCCCTTAATCGGCAGTGCGGGTGTATCGGCAGTACCGATGGCGGCGCGTGTGTCGCAGACGGTTGGTCAGAAGGAGAACCCGTCGAACTTCCTGCTGATGCACGCGATGGGTCCGAACGTTGCGGGCGTTATCGGCAGCGCGGTTGCGGCGGGTGTGTTCCTCGCAATGTACGCTGGCTAATCAGTTGTTTTGGACTTAAACTTTTAGAAGGAGGCAGGGAATATGGCGAATAAACCAGGAAAAAAAGCAGTACAGATTACAGAAACAGTACTCAGAGACGCCCATCAGTCGCTTATTGCTACGCGTATGACGACAGATGAGATTCTTCCTATTGTTGAAAAATTAGATAAAGTCGGATATCATTCCTTAGAGGCATGGGGCGGCGCGACATTTGACGCGTGTCTGCGTTTCTTAAACGAGGACCCGTGGGAAAGACTCCGTAAAATTAAGGATAAGGCGAAAAATACGCCGATTCAGATGTTATTCCGCGGACAGAATATTCTCGGTTACAAGCACTATGCGGATGACGTAGTAGATTATTTTGTAAAAAAGTCGGTTGATAACGGTATCGATATCATCCGTATCTTTGACTGTATGAATGACCTTCGTAACCTTCAGACTGCTGTACATGCCGCAAACAAGGAGCATGGTCATGCACAGGTTGCGCTTTCCTATACACTTGG
>URQR01000154.1 GCA_900550065.1 uncultured Eubacteriales bacterium
CGAAATTTCGGCCCTCCGCCACTTCTCTTCCCTGCCCTTTTTCACGATTATTGTTATAAATTAAAAAATAATATTGATAAACAGCTAAAAAACACGTATAATGTATGTAATACATTGTATGAAATATTTTCAGGTTGGGATGTGATTGGAAATGAACGAAAATAAAATCCCGCGTACATGGGAATCACTTTTTGAAAAGCAGCTGTTTTTGCCCGTGATTGTGAAAACGATTGAAAAAATACATGACACAAACTGGTCAATGAACGTCAATTACCACGACCACTTTGAAATGGTCTATATTAAACGCGGCGACGCCGTGTTTCAGGTCGCCGGCACCGACGTACACATGGGGCCGAACGATATTATCATCATCAAGCCCAACCAGCCGCATAAGTTTATCGTAAAGTCCCCGGTCGGGTGCGAGTTTTTAGTGCTGAGCTTTAAATTTGCAAACGCGAAGGACGGTAACTTTTCAGAGGTGTCCCTAACCGACTTTATTGAGTTTGTCAACGACGAATCCACGTCGCACATCCACCTCAAATTGAGCCGGAAAAACGATATCGTCGGCGTAATGAACCGGATTTTGCGCGAGCATGACAAGCAGCAGATCTGGGGTGAATACCTTAGCTATCTGCTGATTATGGAACTGTTTATCCTTGTAAGCCGTACGCTCAAGCAGGAGTGGGAGCAGAGTATTAAAAGCCGGAGCGTCAAGCTCAAGGAGCTTTTGGCAATCTCAAAGGAATACATTGACTTAAACTACAACAAAGAAATGGCGCTGTCCGACGTGGCGGGCTATATTTTCCTCAGCGAGAGCTACTTTGCGCACACGTTTAAAGACGAGTTCGGCATCAGTCCAAAGCGATACCTTTTAAACGTCCGTATCAACGCCGCGAAGGAGCTTTTGGCCGACACCGACCAAAAAATCAACGACATTGCCAAAGAGGTCGGCTTCTCAAGCCAGCAGCGCTTCAACGACATCTTCAAAAAGTACGAAAATAACACGCGCGGCAGCCATTCCGGCTTCATTGATACGCCTCGGCTGACGATGTGTGTCTGCTCGCCGAAGCGATACAATCCGCCGGCGTATTTCGGGAAAAATCCCTGCTGCTTTACAAAAAAGCCGTTCATAAGAAGCGGGATACGGAACTGCCCGCCGTGCGAGTGCCCGGACAGGCCCAAATCGTAAGGATACTTACGGTATTCGTCCACATAGATGTGGTTATGCGCCAAAAATACATTGAATTTCGTCTCATCCATGCCCGACAATACGCGCAAAAGCGCATCCGGCATACGGTAGCCCGGCTCAAACGAAGCCGCGCGCAGCGGGTCGTTGACGCCGCTGACGACAATTTCATTTCCGCACACCGTTATGGCTGCCGACGCATCCGACAGGACGCGGATTCCGAGCGCTTGTGCCAATTCCATATACTTTGCCGCCTTTTTCGAGCGGTACTCGTGATTGCCTAAAACGTAAAAACACGGATAGCGGCAAATCTGTTTCAAAAAGGATACCGCGCCGTCTTCCTTGCCCGCAGCGTTGAAAATATCGCCCGTGAGCACTACCAAATCCGGCTTTTGCTCTGCAATCTTTTGCATTAGCTTTGACTGGTCCTTGCCGTGGTACATACTGTGCAAATCCGAAACGTGTACAATTCGAAACGGACTTTTAATTTTACCGCTCGCGACTGTATACCTGCGCACAACGAGACCAAAGTAGAACGCCCAAATGAGCAGGCCGATCAGGCCAATCCCTAACAGCGCATAGAGCCACCACACCGTGCATACCTCCTAACAGTTCATTCCTTAATATGATAAGAAAGGATATCCGGCATAGCGGATATCCCCTTTTATACGGCTAACGCCGCTTTTTCTTTTGCTACAGTAAAACTTACTCGCCGTCGTGGTCACAGCCGCAGTCGTCGCTGCACTCGTCACAGTCGCACGAAAAGTCGAGCTCAATTTCTTTCTTGCAGTTCGGGCACACAAGCGGCTTGTCCTCATCATCGTCAAAGAAATCCTCGTCAATGCGAATCGTTTCCTTGCAGTTTGGGCACTCAATCTCGAAATAATCAATATCGTCGCCGCCGCACTCGCCGCAGCTGCACTCGTCGCCGTAAACCTCTTCCTCTAACTCGCCCAAATCCTCGTCAATGGCCTCAACTTGGTCGAACAAATCCGCTTGGTCGGAAGCGAGGTCGCACACCGCATCCGCAATCTCTTCGAGCGCCTCTACAATCTTTTTGAGCAGCTTGCCCTCGTCCGTCTTTTCATTGATGTCCAGACCGTCCGCAAAGCCCTTTAAGTAAGAAACCTTCTTTACTAATTCTTCCATTTTACACTCCATTTCCGCCGCGTCTGCGCGCGGCTCACCAATCCCTTTTTATGCAGCCTTCCCTGCTGCAGCCTTCCCTGCCGGGCCCGCCGCATTTGCTATTGTACCCATCAAACGCGCTCCATATACTCCCCAGTACGTGTATCTACACGGATTCTATCGCCCTGATTGACAAACAGCGGCACAAAAATCGTCGCACCCGTCTCCACAACGGCAGGCTTCGTTACGTTCGTCGCCGTATCGCCTTTCACGCCCGGCTCCGTTTCCATAATCTCAAGCTCTACAAACGTCGGCGGCTCAATACCGAACACGCTGCCCTTGTAGGAGAGCACCTTAACCATCATGTTTTCCTTTACAAACTTCAGCGCATCGCCGAGCTGGTCCGCATTTAAGGGCATCAGCTCAAACGTCTCCTGGTCCATAAAGTAGTACAAGTCGCCGTCCGAGTAGGAATATTCCATATCCTTGCGCTCAATGTGCGCCTTCGGCATTTTTTCCGTCGGCCGGAACGTACGTTCAACCACGCCGCCCGTGATAACGTTTTTGAGCTTTGTTCTTACAAAAGCAGCGCCCTTGCCCGGCTTTACATGCTGGAACTCCACTACCTGGAACACGTTCCCGTCAAGCTCGAACGTTACGCCGTTTCTGAATTCACCTGCTGAAATCATCTGTTTCTACCTCCAAAATTTAATCTTTCATACCGCCATGCATGGCGGTGTATATTGATTGCATAAATTTACTAATCTATTGTATATGAAAACACGCAAAAACACAAGCTTTTTTTTAAAGAATCAGCAATTCTTTTGTAAAATGGCTCAAATTTACCGTTTTTTCGCCGTTTACGACAACTAAATCCTCAATTCTGACCCCAAATTCGCCCGGCAGATAGATACCCGGTTCCACAGTCACGACCATATTGTCCGACAGCACCTGCTGCGACCGTGCCGACAGCCGCGGCTCCTCGTGAATCTGCACGCCCACGCCGTGCCCAAGCGCATGTCCGAACGCATCGCCGTAGCCGGCATCTGCAATAATTCCGCGCGCCACCGCATCGACGTCGGCACATGCCGCCCCCGCCCGTACCGCTTCAAGTGCGGCAAGCTGCGCCGCGAGCACCGTTTCATACACCTTGCGCTGCTTATCAGACACAGATCCAACCGCGACCGTACGCGTCATGTCGGAACAGTAGCCGTCATAGACACAGCCAAAGTCCATCGTGACAAAATCACCCGGCGTCAGCACACGGTCCGTCACACCCGCGTGCGGCATAGACGAATTCGGCCCCGATGCGACAATTGTGTCGAACGAAACGCCGCCCCCACCCGCCTTTTTTACGCGGTATTCAAACTCCAGCGCCAGCTCGCGCTCCGTTACGCCCGGCTTCATCAGGCTAAGCACCCGCTCAAACGCCGCCGTGGCAATGTCCGCCGCCTTTTCAATTTCTTCTGCTTCCTTTATAAGCCGCAGCGCGGCGATTTTGTCGCCCCCGCCGTCCGCGAACCGAACGCCGGGCATCACCTCGCCGTATTTGCGCAGCTGCGCGAGCGTCATATTTTCTTCTTCAATATAAAGCGTACGGATTTCAGACGGTACAATATCACGGATTCCCCGGGCAATGTCAGCTACCATAAAGCCCTCCGCGCGCTTCTGCGCATCCTCTATATAGCGAAAATCCGTAATCAGCACCGCCCTGTCCGGTGAAAGCAGCAGCATACCCTCGCCGGAAAAGCCGCTTAAGTAAAACACATTTTCGGAGCTGGTTACAAAGAAAGCCTCCCCCTCCGTCAAATTCGCGGTCAGCCTCCGGCATCTACTGTTCATCTTAACGCCTCCATCAAAGCCTCAAGCGCAAGGCTGTAGCCAATTTTTCCAAGCCCTGCAATCTGCCCCACGCATACCGGCGCAATCACCGACGTATGCCGAAATTCCTCACGGCCATACACGTTCGAGAGGTGTACCTCAATCGCCGGCAGCTTTACTGCTGCAATCGCGTCGCGGATTGCAATACTGTAGTGCGTATATGCGCCGGGGTTAATAATCAATCCGTCATATTGCCCCATTGCGCTGTGCAGCCGGTCAACAATGCCGCCCTCGCTGTTCGACTGGAAAAAGTCGACGCTGCAGCCGAGCGCCGCCGCCCGCGCCGCCACCTCGCTATTGATTGTTTCAAGCGAATCGGACCCATACACGCCCGGCTCGCGCACGCCGAGCAGGTTCAGGTTCGGCCCGTTTACAAGCAAAAATTTCTTTTCCATAGCTTTCACCGCTTTCTTTTAGAATATACAACCGCAAATATTTCGATCGTTACATAAAATTTTTATACGCCGTAATAATCTCCTCTGCAATTTCCATCGGGCTTTTCCCACCGACCTCGACCCGAAAATCATAGTCTGCATAAAATGGTTCACGCTGCGCCATACGCGCTGCCACCTGCTCGCGCGACTGCTCGTTTAACAGCGGCCGCCCGCCGCCCGCCGTCCGCGCCAATATCAACTCGAGCGGAGCATGTAAATTTACAATAACGCCGCCCGAGCCAATCAAGAAGATTTAAAAATAGACGGCAACAACCACCCCCACCTTGTCATACGCTCAAAAGTACAAATCTCCGGCCTGATCGAAAAACTCG
>URQR01000155.1 GCA_900550065.1 uncultured Eubacteriales bacterium
ACCTGTTGCTTTGGCTGGCGTGGGTAACGGGCTTTTTTTATGCTCGCTTATGTGCAACGTACAGTCGCACCGCTCGCCCGGGTCTAAATGTGCGCCGCATTCCGGGCACGTCTTATAATATCCCATAGCGTCACCCTCCTATATCGCGTGCAGGGAGCGGATTTGCTCGCATTTGTCCCCGCCGTTTAACATCCACTCTTGTAGCTTCTCTGTGATGTACAGCCGCCTGCGGCCTATGTTGTAATATGTTCCTGCAAGCTGGCCGCTCCGCTCCAGCTCGTAAAGCTTCGTCATGCCGCAGCCGATAAATTCGCACGCTTCCTTTCTCGTTAGTCGGTTCATGCCTGTTCCTCCTCTCTTTTCATCCGCTCCATAGCCTTTTTCTCCCAATAACGCTTGTTCGCTGCCTGAACTTTATCTTTGTTTTGGGCTGTCCATGTCTTGTGGTAATTGTTAATCTTAGCCTTATTTTTCGACCGCCATTCCTTCATATAGGCTGCCTGCTCCTGTTTTGCTCGTTCGTCGATATTATTTGTACTCATTGCCGCTCCTCCTTCAGCTTCGCAATGATGGAGCGGATATGCGCTTTCTTTTCCTCCGGCAGCTCGTGACGCAGCCACCGAATAAGCGTCATCTCACAAACGCCCAGCTCGTCGGCTATTTGCCATTGCCGTACCTTTGCCGCTCTCATTTCCTGTTTTAATGCTGTGTTACTCATTTTTTGTGTACCTCCTTTTAAAAATAGTATTGACTTTATCAACAACATCACGTATACTGTAGGTGTAGATGTTTGTTATGTTTGTATTATAACATAACATCTTAAACATAGCAACAGTTTTGTTATGAAAAATACTTTCACTAACAAATATGTTATTTTAGAGGTGTATCAGCATGGATGATAACTTAAAAGTAACTATCGGAGAGCGCATTGCTTATGCCCTTTCGGCGGAGCATAAAAAACAGAAAGACTTGGCACAGGTTTTGGGTGTAACGGACAACACTATTTCATACTTTGTGAGTGGGAAACGCTGTCCGAATGTTGAGCAAATTGTAAAAATTGCAGAATATTTAAACACAACACCGGATTTTTTGCTGGGGGCAAACGAAAAAGATCTTTCTGCATTCCAGAAAGAAATGGGCGAATATTTAGGCTTAAGTAATAGTGCCATTTTTCGCCTGTGGGAATTATCGGAGGATGATGACGCGATTGTTTTTTTTGATTGCTTGCTTACAAATGATGACTTTATCCGTCTGTTAGGCTTGATAGAAAAGTATGTAGACCAGTGCAGATGGACAGAACTTGAAACGAATCAGGAAGATTATGATGCAATTAGAAAAGGCGGAAAATCCTTGTATGAAAGACTGCTGCGTATTGAGAAGCAAGACAAAGTAAAAAAAGCCGTGCGTGAATCGTTCGGGGGCGACGCTGTGATCATTGCTGGCATGGATGCGCCCGACTTGACGTTGTTTCAACTAAGCAAATTATTTTTGAAAATTGTTGACGAGTGCCGTGACGAAATGTTATTCCATTTTTAAGAAAAACAATAAAGAAGGTGAAACCAATGGCTAACCGCTCCATCGGGAACATACAGCAGCTTGCGGAAGGGAAGTATCTACTGCGCTTCTCTGCCGGGTTCGACGACTTCGGCAAGCGGATACAGGTATCCAAAACCGTCCGTTGCGCCAACGAGAAGGAAGCGGAGCGGCTATTGATGGAGTTTTACAAGGAGCGGGAAAAGTGCCGGGACGACCGTATCACCGCAAAGCCGCAAACGCTGGCGCAGTTGTACGATGAATGGATGAAGAACCATGTTTCCAAACTTACGCCGAACACGCAGACGTTTTATAGCGGGCTGTGGAGCGGGCATTTGTCGGACAAAGGGCAGCTTAAACTCAAAAATATAATGCCGAAACACATATACAAAATACTCGACGAGATACCGCAGGCGCGCACGAAAAACGGCGTATTTAAAATGCTAAAAGCCATGTTTAACAAGGCGGTCATGTGGGGCTACATGGACGAAAACCCGTGCGACCGTGTAGAAACGCCTAAATATAAGGCGGCAGAGAAGCAGTCGTTGTCAAGGGATGACATTAGCCATATTATGACGATTATCGGTAAGGAGGACAGCAAGTATCAGGCCATGTTCTACTTTGCGGCCTTGTGCGGGCTACGGCGGCAGGAGATTGTCGGACTGAAATGGGATGATATCGACTTTGACAATCAGTGCTTTACAGTCCGGCGCGCTACGTCTTTGGTGAAGGGCGCGGGGACCGTGGCAAAAGAAACGAAAACAGAGAAGTCGCGCCGCAAGCTCTACCTGCACGAGCTGTTAAAAAATGCGCTGCTTACGTGGCGCAATGAACAAAACGCGCTAAAAAATAAAATGGGTGATAAGTGGCACGATGACAATTGGATATTCACGCAGTATGACGGGCGTATTATGAATCTGCACACGCCTACAAATTGGTGGAAGGAGTTTGTAGCTGCAAACGATATTACGCCGATTACGTTTCACGGGCTGCGGCATACGGCGGCAACATACATGATAAAAAACAACGTGCCGATTTCGACCGTATCGGGTGTATTGGGGCACGCGAATGTCACAACCACGTTGAACATATATACCCACGTCATAGAGGAAACGAAAGAGGACGCAATCAACGTCATGGGCGACGTGCTCGGCGGCAGAATAGAAGAAAATAAGGGTGGAGCGGTAAAAGGGGCATAGCCGCTCCGCTTTTTTTACCTTGCCAATGCCTTATCAAAAGTTGCACAAAACCGATGCAATGTGTAATGAAGTGTGTAATGGAGCGGATAAGGCGCAGATACCTACAAAAACCAAAAACCCTTGAAGCATTGTGCCTCAAGGGTTTCATTGTGGTGAGCCATCCGAGATTCGAACTCGGGACACCTTGATTAAAAGTCAAGTGCTCTGCCGACTGAGCTAATGGCCCATATATGGTTGGGATGGCAGGACTCGAACCTACGAAATGCCAGAGTCAAAGTCTGGTGCCTTACCGCTTGGCTACATCCCAGCATCATCACCAATAAAAATAAAAAGTGGGGTGGATAGTGAGAGTCGAACTCACGACCTCCAGAGCCACAATCTGGCGCTCTAACCAACTGAGCTATACCCACCACATACATAAAAATGAAATGGCGTGCCTGCAGGGATTCGAACCCCGGACCTACTGCTTAGAAGGCAGTTGCTCTATCCAACTGAGCTACAGGCACAAATAGGAGCGGGTGATGGGAATCGAACCCCCACAATCAGCTTGGAAGGCTGAGATTCTAGCCATTGAACTACACCCGCAAATAACGGTCATTTATTAGCTGACTTTAAAGATTATACCAGCATACGCTGCATTTGTCAACACTTTTTTCAAAAAGCGGCAATTTTTCTTGCTCTGCCCAGCCTTTCTTTTCATATCTTTTGTTACTACAGGATTAGCATAGTCAAAATGCAACATTTTAAACATATTATCTTACGAAATCACCACAAACTTTCAGTTATATTTACTTTTTTCTATGTAGCTGATAAACTAAAGATAACAAAACTATTGCCAAAAGGAGAATCCCCAATGAAACATCTAACACGCAAGGTAGTCAGCCTGTTTACTGCTTTGACTGTGGCGGCGGGGCTCTGCACGCTTCCGCAGGCAGCTGCCGAAACACCCAAAACCGAGCAGTCCTCTGTAAAAGCGGTCTGGCCCGGCGGAAAACTCAAGGCGCTGACGGGCAGCTTTGACGACGGCACAGCTAATTACGATCTTGAAAAGTGGCTTGTAGATACCTTCAAAGCAAACGGCATCAAGGCGACCTTTGCCCTGCCAAGCGGCAATCTGCCCGACGGCAGCATGGACAAGTACAAGGCTTTATATACCGGCTTTGAGGTGGCGTCGCACACGAAATACCATTCGTTTTACGGTAACGTTTCACCTGCGCGTTATATAGATGAAACAAGATACGATATTGAGAAGCTATCTAAAATTGCCCCTGACAACATGGTACATGGTATGGCGTATCCGAACGGCGGCTCGCCGGAGGAGGAACAAAAAGCCCTGTTGAAGGAGGCCGGTATCCAATACGGCAGAAGTACTTGCTCAACCAGAACCTTTAATCTGCCGGACGATTTATATAATTGGAATCCGACCTGCTTCCAGTATAATATCAACGATTTAGAAGCAGATGCGCAAAAGTTTATCAACCTTGCTCCCGACAGTATGCAGCTCATGTATGTATGGGGCCATAGCTACCAACTTAATGACAGCAATAAACCGCGGACAAAGGCTGTGTATGAAGCTTTGGGAAACCGGGGAGACATCTGGTACGCGACGAATATCGAGGTTGCCAACTACTTAAAAGCTGTGGATGCGCTTATCATTGGCTCGGACGAGAGCAGGAATACGACGGTTTATAATCCTTCCGCCCTGCCGGTGTTTGTTACCGTAGACGGCAAGTGCTTTGAAATTCCGGCAAACACCTCAAAAACGATTTCCGTCGCCGAACCAATCGTTTTTAACGACCCGTGCGAGGCGAATCCGAACGGAAGCGACAAGCTGTTCTTCGCACGCGAAAACGGAATATCATATATGGGCGGCGATACTGCTATAACAGATAGTAGTACCGGGCTGCCAGACAAAGGCTATACCCGCTATGATATGCAGAAGGGCCGGGTGCATTCTCTGATTTATAAAGTTACAGATGAAGCATACGATATTGCGGCATTTAACCTCCTGACCTATAAGCGTGCGGGTTCTGACAGGGTCACGGAATTTCACATCTACGTATCCCCCGACAACAGCGACGGCTCCTATCAGGAGGTTCCTTATGCAAAATCACAGGTCTGCGGGGAAATCAATTGGTGGCTGTGCAGCTACGATTTGACAAATACGGCGGCCCTACC
>URQR01000156.1 GCA_900550065.1 uncultured Eubacteriales bacterium
CGATGCACCCCCTTGAAACGGCCGCTGCGCGGGGCTGTAACCCACGCCGTGGGTTTTACGTTACCGCCGCCGCTTCTTCGCGCCCGCATTCACGCCAAAAATCCCGCCAATCATACCGCAAACTGCGCCGACAAGCAGCATGAGCAAGGTTTTAAACGAAAAATTAAACTCCATCATCGCGGAAAGTGCGCATATGTATACAACAAAATAGTACATAAGGCCGCACACCGCGCCCCAGAGCCAGCCCTTTTCGCCAACGCCGCGCGCTGTGATAAATGCGCCGATAACAATGCTGACGACGCTGACCGCAATGGCGAGCGGACCGGCGAGTCCTTCGCCCATACCGCCCCACAGCATCACCGCCGCAAGGATCGCAAACGCCGCAAAGCTGACCACCAAAGCAACCACAACGCCGCGTACGACCGACAGGGCGTTTTTTTTCGCCGAGTTTTCTGAATTTGCTGATGATAAATGATTCATAAAGCCTCCATTTCCGCCGCGCCGCAGGGCGCAAAGCATGTCAAACCGGAAAAAAGCCCCGGACAGTGTATCTACTATACACTATTCGGGGCTGGCTTGTTTTATAACGAAACAACTAAAATTTTTAACTGCAAAAACGATTTATTCGTTTTCCGCCTCTATTACTTCCTCGCCGTCTGCTTCTTCTAACTCTTCCGGCTCGTCAAACGACTTCTTGTTTTCCGCCTTTTTTACAACATCGCGGATCGCCCACTTCGCAAACCGCATCGTCGAGCGCTCGTTCGGATTACCAACCATACCGGTAACAATCATAACCTCGTCGTCCTTGAGCTTAATAATTTTACCAATAATACCGCCAATTGTCGTAATTACGTCGCCAACGCCGAGCGCAGCAATCATTTCCTTCGTCTGCTTATCCTTTTTCCTCTGCGGACGAATCAGCAAAAAGTACATGATTGCAAACATCGCAACAATCATGAGGATACTCGACATACCAGCAAAGCCGCCTGCTCCCTGCGCGCCGTCTGTCGCTAAAGCAACAACATCAAACATAAAACTACCTCCACTAAATAAGATAATAAGTATTATATAATATATTTCCTGTTTTGGCAAGTTATTTTTTACCGCTGCGCGAGGAAAATACTGTAATAATGCGTTGACACGTCTTTTGCAATGTGGTAAGATAAAAACTAATACAAAAGGGGGGCTTTTTACGGTGAGAAAATTTACAAAAGCAGGCATTGTTACATTTGTGGTATGCTTCACCCTTCTATATCATACGGCATTTGCCCAGAATTATACATATTTTGATATTATGAACACCAACTACCCCGAGGACAGTATTATTTCCGACAACGTTACCTACGTCGGCGGGGTGTACTATATGAGTAAGCAGTCCGGCGGTATCTTCTATTCCCGCGACGCGAAAGGATGGCACTTTATCGGCGGGTCGGACAACGCACGGATTATCTCGGACCGAAAGCGTTATTCGGACCGGCTCATCGTTTTCGCGGACGGGAAGCTCGCCAAGTCGTACGACGGTGCAAATTGGACGCTTTTGCACACCTTTTCGCCAGAGACGGTTGTTCACTATGACAACGGGGCGTATATCGCCTTTGAAAAGGATGCCTCCGGTCAGCAGGGCGGCGTAATGTACTTTTCTTTTGATGCGGAGAACTGGGTAAAGCCTGTCGACACACGTGTGCTTGACGGTCGCTTTACGGTAAACCAATACCGGGACAAATATATTATAAACGGCATCAACACAGAATCAGGGACTATATCCGCCGTATTGCTTTTCGACGGCTCTGTCTATACGTTCCCCTACGATTATATCGAATATGATGCGCGAAGCGGCGGCTACGCCGGGATTCAAAAGCAGAACAGCTTAGTAAAATTATATCGGGGAGACGATTTACAGGAGGAATTTACGCCTGTAGCGCTGCCAACCGAAGCAACGACGAACGCGTCCTACTACGACGGAAGCTTTTATATTGCATCCATTTATGACGACAATTTTTCCGATGTGTACAAAAGCAATCCGGACGGCACTTGGACGCCGTATTCGTTATTTTATATGCCGTTGTATAAAACGGTAGATCAGGGCGGAAATGAAGTCGGTGCGTATATCATGCATGATGGAAACAAAATCACCGTCAGTGCCGTAATACTCAAAAACGGCGATGCTTCTTATAATATGGCGGGCGTTACGCTCGCAAATGGTCTACGGCTCAATGTATACGGGTCTGTATTCGGTATTACAATGGCGGACAGGCCGTCGAACCTATTGTCGACAGACGGACTTAACTGGCATCAGGTCGACGACGCTTCTGCATTTTCTATTTTAAATGCACATTCCTTGCGCGGCGACTATATGTTTGTCGACCGGACGAGCGACCACACCATACTCAAGCCAAAAGGCGACCCTGAGGATAAAATCGGGGAAAAGGGCGTCGAGGTTCGGATTGACGGCTGGTATATTGCGTTTGATCAGCCGCCGGTCATCATCAACGACAGAACGCTCGTACCGCTTCGCGCAATTGCGGAATCAATCGGCGCAGAGGTCGGCTACGACGGCGCGACGAAAACAATTACGCTGAGTAAAGGCGGCAATGTCATTACAATGCAGGTGGGCGGCAGCGTGGCGCATATTACATACTTTGACGGTGCGACCTACGACGCATACCTTGACTCGCCGGCAACGCTCGTGGGCGACAGGACGCTCGTGCCGGTTCGTTTCATTGCGGATACGTTTGGTTTCCACGTCGACTGGCAGGCAGACACCAAAACGGTCTGGCTGACAAGCAAATAAAATTGCACGCAAATAATGTTGCACGCAAATAAAATTATAAATCACCGGGGCGGCCTGCTCCGGCAAATATAAAAGGGGTGTTTCGCTATGAACATTTTAGTGTCAATCCCACAGGGCAACTTGTTTGATTCATTCATTTACAAGGACACTGTGGAACGAATGCGTAAGCTTGGTAATGTTGTGCTCAACGAAACAAATGCGCACTTTACGCACGAAGAATTATGTGAGAAAATTAAGGGAATCGACGTGGTAATCACGGGCTGGGGCTCCCCCTGTATAGATGAAGACGTACTGAAGTACGCCGACAGCTTAAAATATGTCGCGCACACCGGCGGCTCTGTGGCTGTTTATGTGTGCGAGGAGGTCTATAAAAGAGGCATTACGGTTATCAGCGGCAACGAAATGTACGCCGAATCCGTAGCGGAAGGCGTGATTGCTTATATCTTGTCGTCACTGCGCATGATTCCACGCTTCTCGAACCGTCTGAGCTACGATAAGGTATGGGAAAGCCAAGACCTCGGCAGGAATTACGCAAAGGGGCTGTTAGACCGCACAGTCGGTATTGTGAGCTACGGAACAATCTCAAAATATATCATTCCGATGTTACAGCCGTTCCATGTTAAAATCAAGCTTTATTCCAGAAAAACAATGCCAAAAGAGTTTTTAGAAAAATACAATATTGAGCAGGTATCTCTCGAGGAGTTGTTCTCTACTTCTGATATTGTTACGATTCAAACGGCAAAAAATCCGCATACAATCGGCATGATTAACAAAAAGCATCTGTCCTTGATGAAGGACGGCGCGCTGTTCGTCAATACCTCCAGAGGGCCAATTGTTGACGAAAACGATTTAATTGAAGAGGTAAAGAAAGACAGAATTTATGTGATGCTTGATGTATATAATCAAGAGCCGCTTCCGCAGGACAGCCCGTTTTTGGGCCGTGAGAAGGTGCTGTTGATGCCACATATGGCGGGGCCGACAATTGACCGTCGGGACGCAATCACAAACGCGTTATTGACCGACATTGAAAACCATATGGCTGGTAAGCCGCTTACGCTCGAAATTCCGTGGGAGCTTGCACGCGAGATGACACAATAATATTAAGTTATAAAAAGGGCTGCACAGCTTTGTGCAGCCCTGTCCTATTATGAAAGGAGGATACAAAAATGTATAGAATTGGCCTTGTCGGTGCGCAAAGCTTCCACGCACAGGAATTTTCAAAACTAATTAATCAACTGGGTGTAATTGATGCCGCTGTGACACATATTTGGGGCGAACCCGGTCAGGAGGAACGTACAGCACAGCTTAGCAGTGAATATAAGATACAAACAATTTGTTACAATTATACCGATATGCTTGGTAATATCGACGCTGCAATGCTTCTTACGCGTAACGGCGCAGATCACTTTAAGCAGGCAAAGCCTTTTATGGATGCACGCATCCCCATATGGATTGACAAGCCGGTTGCACTACACTCTTCCGATGTTGCAACGTTATGCGACTATGCGCAGTCACATCATGTGCCTTTAATGGGTGGTTCTACCTTAAAGCATAGCAGTAAGATACGCGATTTGAAGCAACTGCTGACAAGCTTTGAAAAGATAGATTATTTTTCTTTCAGTTACTGCTCCAGCATTGACGCCCCCACAGGTGGCGCATCTTTTTATGGGATTCACCTTGCCGAAATTATCTATCATCTATTTGGAGACGAAATCAACTCCATCGTAGCAAACCGGTACGGAAAAACGATTACCGTTCTGCTCAATTATAAGAACGGTATGGTCGCGAACCTAATTATGACGGACGGTGGCTATAAAAACACATACAGTGTGATAGGCGGCGGCAGCTACGCTGCGGCACATATTGACTGCCACGACTGCTATGAACAGGAACTGCAATATTTATACGATGTATTATCAGGGAGGACCGCCCCGCTTTCTCCCTCCCAATTTACCGTTCCAGTTAAAATTATGGAAGCTGTTGAACAGGCGATCGTCTGTGAATCACAGCAGCTTCCCTACCTCCCCTAATCCCCCCATCAAAAAACCTGCGGCTCTTGCCGCAGGTTTTTTCTCCTTCTCTTTCTCCTTCTCCTCTTTTACATCTCCCCACTC
>URQR01000157.1 GCA_900550065.1 uncultured Eubacteriales bacterium
CTGAATATGAAACCACATACATTGTCAAAAAAATGGAGGTATCACTATTCCGGTTTCTCACTTCCGCCGAAGCCGTAACGCTCATCCCCGCTCCGTCCTGCGGGACTGTTTTTACGATTTCGAACTCACCTACCGATAGCGCTTCACTGTCTGTCTGTGCAAAAACCGTAGCCTGTGCCAGAATGAGAATAACCATTAGGATGCAAGATAACTTTTTGTACATATTCTCTCCCCCAGTTTATTTAATTTTACTTTCTGTTACTATATCATATACCAATTTAAAATTTTTGTAAAGATTTGTTGCAGTTTTGTAATATTCTTTATCAAAATTTCACAAAAAAAGACAGGACGGATGCCCTGTCTAATTTTTTATCTGTTATTTACTTATCCGTCATTATTTCTTTTAAAGAGGACGCTAAACCCGCAATCCCCTGAATATCCGACGGAATCACGAGCTTCGTCGCATTGCCGTTCGCCACTTTTTCGAGCGCCTCTAACGACTTGATTGTCAAAACGCCCTGACCCGGATTGGATTCATTAATTACTTTAATACCTTCCGCCATAGCAGTTTGTACCTTCAAAATCGCCTCTGCTTCACCTTCCGCCTCACGTACCTGCGCCTCTTTTTTCGCTTCAGCGTCAAGGATTGCCGCCGTCTTGCGCGCTTCAGCGTTTAAAATCATGGATTCTTTTTCACCTTCGGCTACAAGGACCATGGAAAGTTTCTCGCCCTCAGCCTTCAGGATTGACTCACGCCGCTCACGCTCCGCCTTCATCTGTTTTTCCATCGCGTCCTGAATCGCCTTCGGCGGCATAATATTTTTCAGCTCCACACGGTTTATTTTGATCCCCCACGGGTCCGTTGCCTCGTCGAGGATAGCGCGCATCTTCGTGTTGATAACATCGCGTGAGGTCAGCGTCTGGTCCAACTCCATCTCACCGATAATGTTACGCAGCGTCGTCGCCGTCAGGTTTTCAATCGCTGCCATCGGATTGTTGACGCCATAGGTGTAGAGCTTCGCGTCTGTTACTTGGAAGTACACGACCGTATCAATCTGCATCGTTACGTTGTCCTTCGTAATAACCGGCTGCGGCGCAAAGTCCACAACCTGTTCTTTTAGGCTCACGACTTTCGCAACACGCTCAATAAACGGAACCTTAAAGTGCAGCCCTACGCTCCAGCTCCCCTTGTACGCGCCCAGTCGCTCCACAACGTAAGAGTACGCCTGCGGTACGATTTTAATGTTTGCCACAAGGATAATCAGGATAATGATTACAAAAATAATTAAAACTAAAAACGGCATAACAAAACCCTCCTTTATATATTGTCTTTTATTGTTCCATATATCAGCGAACAAATCCGAAGAAAACGCGGTGCGGTATTTGCCGCAGGAGGCGCAGGGCGCCGACAGCGGTTTCTTCCAATGGCTCAAAATCAAAGATTTTGAGCCGGTTGTGCCTTCCTTTTTACGGTGAGCGTAACGCCCCCGAGCCCAGTCACAACGACCGTCTCGCCCTTTTCTATCCTTGTATCATCCTCGCTTTTTGCCCGCCAGCTCTGCGACCGAACGGATATCCGTCCGACGGCGTTTAAATTGTCAATCGTCTCCGTCACCACGCCTGCCTCGCCAATTAGGCCATCTGCGTTTGTCTTCTCAATTTTCGGCATCAGCCACTTTTTTGCCACATTGCGGGTACATAAAAGCAGCAGCGCAGAAACAACTACAAAAATGACCCACTGCCACAAGACGCTCGCGCCGCAGAACGCCGCGATCATTGCCGCAGCAGCACCGATTGCAAACCAGATGCTGACCAGCGCGTAGGTAAAAGCCTCTACCGCAAACAGAACTACCGACACAATCAGCCATATATACTCAGCCATACAGTTCCCTCCTTTACCGCGTCCGGCCCTTTGCCGGTACGGCTTCATTATACACCCGCTTATTGTTTTATGCAACATATTTTCAAAAATGTTGTTTTTCGCCTTTTCGATAAGAAAAAGCAGCGGTATACATCCCGCTGCTCCTACTTTTAAAAAAAGATGCCCCGCCGAGCCGTAAGTGATGCCTTTATATTACCTGCCTAAGCAGGTGGGCAACCGCCTTTGTGCTTCGCGCTTCCTTCTTCCATATAGGGAGGCCTGCAATCCACACAAAGAGCAAGAATCCCTAAAAAAATGTGTTGGTAAAATAAATGGCTATATTACGCACACCGCAGGGTAATTCTCTTTTTCTTGCTTCATCATATCATATCCTGCACGAAAACGCAAGACTTTATGCAAAGAATCCTGTGCAAAATTTTGTAAATTTACAGTCTCTTCACCGCTTATTCATCCACATCTTCCAGTCGACTTTCAAATTCAGCAAACGCTGCGTCGAGCTCCGCCTCGTCCTCAATCACGGCAAGCAAATCCTCGCCGTCCTCGTCCGCTTCCAGCCGGAATATCATAACCTCATCGTTTTCCTCGCCGTTTTCAAGCACTTCTAACAAAACAATATATACGCTGTCGTCGAGCTCAAATGTATCAAGGTGCTCAAAATCGACCGGATTGTTGTCTTCATCGTATAATGTAATAATGCTGCCTTCCTCGCTCATACCGCTATCCCCTTTCCCATACGGATTTTTAGATTGATTCTATTGTATCCGATTGTGTGCGGCGTGTCAACCGGTTTTTCAGGAAAATGAGCGGAAAGTTGACAGGGGGTACAGAAACAGTATATACTGAACTTAATAAAGTGTGCGGCTTTTTGGATTTTAAATTTGAAGAGGATTTATCATGAAACGAATTCTGACACATACAACCTTCCTTCAAATCAACAAAAACGAGCTATACACAGACAATAAGATGATATGCCTCGTCTGATTGAAGGGCGTACGCTTGTACCGCTCCGCGCGGTATTGGAATGCTTTGGCGCACAGGTTGAATGGGACGGCGATACGCAGCTTATTACGATTACATGGAAATAGGTTTTCCGGTTGACAATTTCGTTTTTTTCTTATATAATAGTAATATTATAATCCATTAAAAATAGTGCCTTTATCGGGCACTGTTTTTATGCAGAAAGGGACTGGTATTCTATGGATAATACAAAGCAGCTCGGGAGCGCCCCTGTCGGCAAACTCCTTTTTCAGCTTGCGCTGCCGGCAATTGCGGCGCAAATTGTAAATATTTTATATAACATCGTCGACCGTATCTACATAGGGCATATTCCGGACGTCGGCTCGGCTGCGCTCACCGGCGTAGGCGTTACGTTCCCTGTACTAATGATTATTTCGGCATTCTCCGCGCTCGTAGGCATGGGCGGTGCGCCGCTCGCCTCAATCAAGATGGGCGAAAACAATATGGAAGGCGCACAGAAAATTTTAGGCAATGCGACCGTACTATTGCTGATTGTTTCCGCAATTTTAACGGCGGTATTCCTAATTTTTGACCAGCCGATTCTTTACACCTTCGGCGCGAGCAAGGATACCATCGGCTATGCGATGCAGTATATGACAATCTATGTGTGCGGGACAGTGTTTGTCCAGATTGCGCTCGGCCTCAACGCCTTTATCACCGCGCAGGGCGCGGCAAAGACCAGTATGATGACGGTGCTGATTGGCGCGGTCATTAATATCGTGCTCGACCCAATCTTTATCTTCGGCCTAAATATGGGCGTGCGCGGTGCGGCGCTTGCAACTGTAATTGCGCAGGGCGTATCGGCGGTCTGGGTGCTGTGTTACCTGTTTGGTAAACGTGCCAAACTGCGCATTTCGCCGCGCTATTTCGGCCTTGACTGGAAGGTAATCTCTGGCATTACAGCGCTCGGCGTATCCCCCTTTATTATGCAGAGCACAGAAAGTCTATTAAACGTCGTATTCAACACTTCGCTGTTAAAATACGGCGGCGACGTTGCGGTTGGCGCAATGACTATTTTAGCCAGCCTGATGCAGATTATGTCCATGCCAATCATGGGCCTGACGCAGGGTGCGCAGCCTATCATCAGCTACAATTACGGCGCGAAAAACTACGGCCGGGTAAAAAAGGCGTTTTCACTCCTGCTCATCTCGTGCCTGACATATGCGCTGGTGTACTGGGCCGCGATGATGCTGTTCCCGAACCTGTTTGTCGCACTTTTTGCCAGCGACCCGGCGCTTACCTCCTTTACGGTTTGGGCGCTGCGCATCTATATGGCAATGATTTTCGTCATGGGGGCGCAGTCGGCGTGCCAACAGACCTTTATTGCGCTTGGACAGGCAAAGGTATCGCTGTTTTTGGCGCTGCTGCGTAAAATTGTATTGCTGATTCCGCTAATATACCTAATTCCGATGTTCTTTACCGGCAATGAGGCAAAACTCTTCGGCGTATTTTTAGCCGAACCTGTCTCGGACACGCTCGCCGTCGCGACAACTGTCACTTTGTTTGCAATACAGTTCCGTTAAATTTTGCGCCGCGGCGAGGCAGAGTTAGCGGAGCAGGAGGACAGTCATGAGACAGAATAATGCGCTGCTTTCTAATTTGGATAAGCTGCATACGACCGATTTGGGTGTCGGCAGAATAAGGAACAATCTTGGGCTTGATACAGAGGATGTTGTTTCGTGGTGTAAAAAGAAAATTTTATCCCCAACATGCAGCATTACAAGAGTAGGCAAGAACTGGTATGCGTCGGAGGATGGCTGTATCATTACTATAAATGCCCATAGTTATACAATTATTACGGCGCATCGATCAAAAGAATAACGAGATCCAATTATAACATTCGTTTTTCCTCCCGCTTCGGCGGGATTTTTTTGCGCTAAAAATACACAACAAACTGATCTTTATTTACAGATTATTTGTAATTATTCACAGTTTGGTCATACGTCCTTCATAAATATACAATATACTATTAGTAAATTACAGAAGACGT
>URQR01000158.1 GCA_900550065.1 uncultured Eubacteriales bacterium
CGCGCAGGAGGGTGATTTTATTGACACGGAAGGCCGTGTGCTCGGGCGGCACGCCGGCGTAATCCGCTACACGATTGGGCAGCGCAAAGGGCTCGGTATTACATTTGGCGAGCCGCGCTATGTCATTGATAAGGATGCGGCGGCCAACACGGTGACGCTCGGCCGGCACGAGGCGTTGTTTTCCGATACACTGATTGCAAAGGATGTCAATTGGATTATGATACCGTCGCTGACAGAGCCGATGCAGGTGCGGGCCAAAGCACGGTATAAACAGCCCGAGGTGGACGCGGTGATTTCCCCGCTCGGCGGGGGCAGAGTGGCGTGCAGATTTGCGCAGCCGCAGCGCGCCGTGGCGCGCGGACAAGCGGTTGTATTCTACCACGGCGACTGTGTGGTCGGCGGCGGTACGATTGAATAAATAATCACCGGAGGCTGTGTGTCCGGGGTAAACAAAGGGGGGACGGCGATGGAAGGCGCAAACCCGATTATCCGTTTTCGTGGGCTTGGCAAGACGTTTCGCACGAAAAACGGCGATGTAGCCGCGCTGCGCGGCATTGACTTCGACATTTACGAAGGCGAAATCTTTGGTATTATCGGTATGAGCGGCGCGGGCAAGAGCACGCTTGTGCGGTGTATCAATTTTTTGGAAAAACCGACGGAGGGCACGGTCATCTTCGACGGCGCGGACCTTAGCGCGTTAAAGCCGAAGCAGCTGCGCCAAACGCGGCGCAGCATGGGGATGATTTTTCAGCAGTTTAATTTGCTGATGCAGAAGACGGCGTTTGACAACGTTTGTTTTCCCATGCAAATTGCGGGCGTGCCGAAGGAGCAGGCGCGGCAGAGGGCGGAGGAGCTGCTTAAAGTCGTTGGCCTGCATGACCGCGCAAAGGCGTACCCGGCCCAGCTTTCCGGCGGGCAGAAGCAGCGCGTGGCGATTGCGCGCGCCCTTGCGACGAACCCGAAGGTGCTGTTGTGCGACGAGGCGACGAGCGCGCTCGACCCCACGACTACGGCCTCGATTTTGACCTTGCTCAAGGACATTAATCAGCGAATGGGGATAACGATTGTTGTCATCACGCATGAGATGAGTGTGGTGGAGGAAATATGCAGCCGCGTTGCAATTATAGACGAAAGCAGGATTGCGGAGCTGGGCAGGATTGAAGAGATTTTTGCAAGCCCGAAGTCGGACGCGGCAAAGCGGCTCGTGTTCCACGACTCGAAAAGCGTGGAGCACTTTACGGGGCGGCGCTGTATCCGGATTATATTTGACGGCCGTTCGTCGTTTGAGCCTGTGGTGTCGAATATGGTAATGGAGTGTAAGGTGCCGGTTAACATACTGTTTGCCGACCTCAAGGATATGGACGGTAAGGCGGTGGGGCAGCTTGTTCTGCAATTGCCGGACGAGGCGTCCGGTGCGGCAAAGGTCAAAAATTATCTGACCGGGCACGGGCTGCGTGTCGAGGAGGTGAACGGCTATGTTTGATTGGCTCTCTAACTTTTTTACGCCGGATGTACTCGCTCTGATTGGGCAGGGGCTTTTAGACACGCTGTATATGACGCTCGTTTCGACGGCGTTGTCGTATGTGCTGGGCCTTCCGCTCGGGATTTTGCTCGTCGTGACGGATAAAGATGGGATTTTCCCGATGCGGATTGTAAACGGCATACTCGGCGTAATCATCAATATTTTACGTTCCGTTCCGTTTTTGATTTTGCTCGTTGCGGTGATTCCATTCACGCGCGCGGTGGTTGGCACGTCGATTGGGTCAACAGCAACGATTGTGCCGCTCGTAATTGCAGCTGCACCGTTTATTGCGCGGCTGGTGGAGTCGTCAATCAAGGAGGTCGACAAGGGTGTGATCGAGGCGGCGCAGTCGATGGGCGCGTCGACGGTTCAAATTATTTGGAGGGTGATGCTGCCGGAGGCGCGGCCCTCGCTGATTGTTGGGAGCGCGATCGCCGTTACGACGATTTTGAGCTATTCGGCGATGTCGGGCTTTGTTGGGGGCGGCGGACTCGGCGATATTGCGATTAAATATGGCTATTACCGCTATCAGAACGATGTGATGCTGATCACGGTGCTGGTTTTGGTGGTGCTTGTGCAGATTTTTCAGGAGGTCGGGATGCGGCTGGCGAAAATCGGCGACAAGCGGGTTTCATAGATATATTTTAAGAAGGGAATAACGTGAAAATGTAATTTTCACGTCCCATTTTGAAGAAAGGAGACCTTTGCATAGCAAAGGTATGTGAATTATTATGAAAAAGACAATTGCGGTTGTGTTGAGCGCGGTATTGCTCTGCGGCGTATTGGGGGCGTGCGGCGGCACGGGCACAACGGACGACAAGTCGATTACGGTCGGCGCATCTACTACGCCGCACGCGGAAATTTTAAAGGTTGCGGGCGAGCTGATGCAGGAGGCGGGCTATACGCTGACAATCAAGGAATTTGACGACTATGTGCTCCCAAATGTGGCGCTCCAGAACGGCGAGATAGGCGCAAACTATTTCCAACACAAGCCACACATGGACGATTTTAACAAGGAGCAGAAGGGCAGCCTTGTGAGCGTGGCGGCGATTCATTATGAGCCGCTCGGGCTCTATGCGGGCAAGACGAAAGCGATTGCCGATTTAGCGGACGGGGCGCAGATTGCGGTGCCGAACGACACGTCGAATGAGGCGCGTGCGCTGATGCTTTTAGAGGCACAGGGCTTAATTAAGCTCAGCGAGGGCGCGGGCTACACGGCGACGGTAAAGGACATTGCCGAAAACCCAAAGAACCTGAAAATTGTGGAGATTGAGGCGGCGCAGCTCGGACGCTCGCTGCAAGATGTGGACATGGCGGTCATCAACGGAAACTATGCTATTAAGGCGGGGCTGAAAGTCGGCACGGACGCGCTTGCGCGCGAGGAAAAGGATTCCGGCGCGGCGGCGGACTATGCCAATATTGTCGCGGTCAAGAGTGGCAACGAGAATAACGAAGCGGTACAAGAGCTGATAAAGGCGCTGAAAAGCGACAAGGTGAAGGCCTATATTGAGGAGACATATGAGGGCGCGGTCGTACCCGTGATTTAAGGAAAGTATATGAATGCGCCGGCGTGGGAAACGGTCTGCCCGCGCCGGTTTTTTAGGGGGCGCAGGAAATGAAAGAATTAATTGATAAGCTGATGAAGGAGCGCACATTGACGGCGGCGGAGTTTGCCGCGCTCATTGACGCGCGCGAGCAGGTACGCGCTTACGCCATAGACTGTGCGCGGCAGACTGCGATAGAAAGCTTTGGCAACAAAATTTACATCCGCGGGCTGATTGAGCTGACGAACTACTGCAAAAATGACTGCTACTACTGCGGTATCCGCAGAAGCAACAAAAACTGTGCCCGCTACCGGCTGACTAAAGAAACGGTGCTGGACTGCTGTGATATGGGCTACCCACTCGGCTTCCGCACGTTTGTTTTGCAGGGCGGCGAGGACGGGACCTACTCGGACGGCGATTTGTGCGATATTGTGTCGGAAATTAAGCGCCGCTACCCCGACTGTGCGGTGACGCTCTCGCTTGGTGAGCGGACGCGCGAATCATACCAGAGGCTGTTCGACGCGGGTGCAGACCGCTACCTTTTGCGCCACGAAACGGCGGACGATATACACTACGCAAAGCTCCACCCGGCGGCGCTCTCGCTTGCGAACCGGAAACGCTGCCTTTACGACTTAAAAGAAATCGGCTATCAGGTCGGCACGGGCTTCATGGTCGGCGCGCCGTACCAAACGAGCGCAAACTTGGCGGCGGATTTGTGCTTTATCCGCGATTTGTCGCCCCAGATGGTCGGCATCGGGCCGTTTTTGCCGCACCATGACACGCCGTTTGCGGCAATGCCCGGCGGCTCGCTCGAGCTGACGGTCTTTCTGCTTGCGCTGCTGCGCCTGATGCTCCCGCACGCGTTGCTGCCCGCGACGACCGCGCTCGCAACGGTTGACCCCGACGGCAGGAAACAGGGAATTTTAGCCGGCGCAAACGTCATCATGCCGAACCTTTCGCCCGCCGATACGCGCAAGGACTACTCGCTCTACGACAATAAGGCGTGCATGGGCACGGAGGCCGCCGAGGGGCTGGCTGTGCTGAAGGCGCAGATGCGCGAGATTGGGTACGAGATTGTTTGTGCGAGAGGGGATTATGAGGAGTAGGGGCGGGGGAGGTAAAAATAAAACCGCAAGTTGTAGTTTGTGCGTTGGGTTTTGATTTCTTCTTATAATTATTTTCTACCATGCCTACGGCGTGGCACTTTTGGAGTCAAAAGTGCCCAAAAACGTGGGGGGATTTCGATGTTCCCCATCGCCAGCTCCGCTGGCGTTGCACCCCCTTGAAACGACCATTGCATGGAGCTAAAACCCTTGCCGGTAGGAAGTCAGTCTAATGATTCAAATTCCTTTGTGTTGAAAAAGTAATATACGGAAATACCAAATCCTATACAAATTTTTAATATTGTAGAAACGCGTGTTCTTCTATCCGGCGGCGCTTTTAAAAGTATTTTTAGCGTATGTTCTGAAACCTTTGAACGCTTTGCAAGCTCCTGCAAGGATATGTTCTTCTCTTCGCATAGTTGTTTAATGCGTAGTGCTACTGTTTCGTTTAATGTCATTTTATATGCCCTCCCTTCATTTCATCAAATTATACATCAAAAATTAAGCTAAATTACGTCATATAAACGTATCTATAAATTTTATCGTACAAAATTAAGAAAGGACCTTATTAATGGCGGGGGTTATAGCTCCACGCAGTGGTCGTTTCAAGGGGGTACGGGG
>URQR01000159.1 GCA_900550065.1 uncultured Eubacteriales bacterium
GCAACCGCTTTTTTCATCGTTTCTTCGTTGGCAATCTCGCGGTAGTAATAGTCCGCCTCTGACTCCTGCGCCCGCTGCTTGACCTCCTCCGCCACCGTATCCGCCTGCTGGATGCTGTCGTAAAATTTGGAACGTTTGAGGGAGCTTTTTGTGGTATCCTTTTGTGCGCTTTCGCGTATACTGTTGTTGACAGTTGTACTTTCCTGTGCTATACTGTCAACATCAGAAGAAACAGATTTGCCATGAGCGCCGCTATTGTTGCGGAAGAGCCCTTTGGAATAATCGCTATTTGCGAGAGGTTCCCGGTCAGGTCTGTTTCTTTTTCTTATTTCCCCAATATTATATGCTATGCTACCGTCGGCATTTTGCGCGGTGGAAATGCGCATGCGGTAATACTGCCCATCTCCATCCATAAAATATCCAATTCTGGATTGCCAGCCGTCCTTTGCAAAATTTCCATGTTTCCCCTGTTTGTCCGGTACTGCGCTTCCCGCTTTTCTCGACACAGATAACAATTCGTCAATGTGCCCGGCTGCATTTGCCTTTGTCCGATAATCCGAATCAGACAATAGCGGTCGATTTCCAACTGGTTGCGTACTCCCTGCGTGTCGGTCTGCCATTTTCCACGCAGTTTTTTCTGTAATAAGTACAACATCACCATCTTCTGTTGGAATAGCTACATCTTCCCCATTCCTGATTTTCTGATTGATGTAGTCGGTAATTTCTTGCCCCCAGTTATCCGGATTGTCGGAGGTTATCACCTGCCGATCGGCTTGCACATACCGTTTCCCGTCCGGTAGCGTTTCAATCGAATACCGTGTCCCGCTGCCTGCTTCCCGTGTTCCATTCAGCGCCTTTTCGTACAACCTCTGCGCCTGCCGCAGCTGTGTATCTGACATGCCCGAGACGCGGCCCGACTCGTGCGATGCCACCTCCGCGCTGTAGTCCTTTGGTGCGGAAAACAAATCCCCAATCCGCTGTACGGCACGCCGAATCCAGTCTAATATCCTCTGCGCAAGAGTGCGGTCCGTCTGTGCAAGTCGTTCAATCCATGCTTCGTCCAGTAGAAACTCCGCGTTCTGCGCCGTATATTCCTCCCAAAAATCCGCTTCGCTGTAGCGCAGGTTCTTTCGCCTGTTCGCCTGCATAGTCCGTGTTTTGTAATCCTGAAACGCCTGCGTGTATTCGTTGACATTTCTGCGGAAGAACTCTGTTACCGCCTGCTTGTCACTGTCCGCGAGTGAATGGAACAATTCGTGCTTAAACACCTCTATGTATGGGTTTTCCGCGTTCTCATTGATGTATATGGCCCCGTTTTCGTAAAACCCGTTTGTGTCGGCCTTGTCCGGCCGGCTTTGGTCGCTGTACCAGTGTATATCAATCCCGCCCCGCTTCGCGTAATCGTCAATTACGGACCGTGCCTGTTCCAAATCCGCCGTACTCTTGACATCCGGCAAAGTCTGTGGTATAGTAGAAGCAGGACTTGAACTACTTTCAGGGGCGGTGGATACGGGATCCACGACGGTCGAGTCAGTAGGTATCAAGTCCATAGCAGATTTGTCGGTTGCGTTTTGGGACGTAAGCTCGGGGGCTTGTACATCCGAGGGCAGGCGATCTGCTTTTTTTGTTTTATATGCACTAACAATAAAAGCGGGTTAATACCCGCCCTTTTTTATCGTCATTTCTTATGGCACATCGCCGACATCGCACAGGAGGAGCAACCGCATCCACAGCCGCCACCCTTGCCTTTTTTATTCTTACGTATCATATACCAAATAGTCAGCCCTACGACCGCCGCTATGCAAATCGAAATAATAATTGTTGCAGCCATATTCTCTCACCTCTAAGCTTTCATCACACTGCGGCCGACGTATAATTTACCGCTTTCCTTATATGGCCGAACCAATAGATAAATCGTCAACGCTACAATTAGGAAAGCAACAACAGTCCAGAAACTGAACGAGCCGTAGATAAACAAGTTACCAATTTGGTAAATGCACAGTGATACCGCATAGGCAAACACAGTCTGGTACCCAATTGCAAACCAAGTCCATTTTGCACTGTTCATTTCGCGCTTGATTGCGCCAATTGCGGCAAAGCACGGTGCACAAAGCAAATTAAACACAAGGAAGGAATACGCGGCAATGCCCGTAAAGCTGGCCGCCAAAGTACCCCAAATTTCTACGCCGTCTTCCGCAACCTCAGCAAATCCATACAGGATACCGAATGTACCGACCACGTTTTCCTTTGCGACAAGGCCCATCACCGCGGCAACCGCCGCCTGCCAGTTTCCCCAGCCCAGTGGGATAAACAGCCACGCAATTGCGCTGCCGATATATGCCAAAAAGCCGTCGTTTAGGTCTTCTGCCATACCAAACCGTCCGTCCACAATACCAAAGTTTGATACAAACCAAATAAAAATTGTAGACAGCAGGATTACCGTACCGGCCTTTTTGATAAACGACCAGCCGCGCTCCCACATGCTGCGCAGGACATTGCCCACCGTCGGCCAATGGTATGCCGGAAGCTCCATGACAAACGGAGCAGAGTCGCCCGCAAACATCTTTGTTTTCTTCAGGATGATACCGGAAATAATAATCGCGGCAATGCCGACAAAGTATGCGCTCGGTGCAACCCACCACGCGCCGCCGAACAGTGCGCCGGCAATTAATGCAATAATTGGAAGCTTTGCGCCGCAGGGAATAAATGTCGTGGTCATGATTGTCATTTTACGGTCGCGGTCGTTCTCAATCGTGCGTGACGCCATGATTCCGGGAACGCCGCACCCCGTACCAATCAGCATCGGGATAAACGATTTACCGGAAAGGCCAAACTTACGGAACAGACGATCCATAATAAACGCAATGCGTGCCATGTATCCGCATGCCTCCAAAAATGCAAGGAATATAAACAGCACGAGCATCTGCGGCACAAAGCCCAGCACCGCGCCCACGCCGGCAATTATACCATCCAAAATCAGCCCCTTGAGCCAATCCGCCGTACCAACGGCATCAAGCCCGCTCTCAACCAGAACCGGAATACTCGGAACCCATACCCCGAATTGTGCCGGGTCCGGCTCCTCCGCTTCTAATGCGCTTGTCAACGCCGCTAAATCAATTTCTTCTTCCGCCGCCTCTAAATATGCGTCAATCTTTGCCTGAAGGGTGTCATATTCCCCCACAGACTCCTCATACGCCGCCGAGCCAATCCCAAACAAGTGGAACCCGTCCCCAAACAGACCGTCATTTGCCCAGTCTGTCGCCCACGTGCCGACTGTCGTAACAGACACATAGTAAACAATGAACATAACAGCCGCAAAAATCGGAAGTGCAGCCCACCGATTCGTTACAACTCGGTCTATTTTGTCCGACGCAGACAGCTTTTCTTTCCTTTTCTTTTTATAACAGTCTTTGATAATAGAGGAAATATAGGTGTACCGCTCATTTGTGATAATACTTTCCGCATCGTCGTCCATTGCCTCTTCCGCACGGGAAATCAGGTCGGATACATCGGGAACAGACTGCATTAAGTCGGTAATTTTATCGTCGCGCTCAAACAGCTTAATTGCATAAAAGCGCTTCTGTTCCTCCGGAATCCCCATACCGAACTGCGCAGAAATTTCGTCAAGCACAGCCTCAACTGTTTCGTTAAAAGTATGTACCGGACTCGTCACGCTCTTTTTTTCTGCAAGCTGGACGGCGCGCTGCGCCGCTTCCTTGATCCCCGTCCCTTTTAAAGCTGAAATCGGCATCACTTCACAGCCAAGCTTCTTCGACAATTTTTCATAATTGATGATGTCGCCTCTTTTATCGACAACATCAACCATGTTAACCGCCATCACAACCGGAATCCCCAGCTCTGTCAATTGCGTCGTTAAGTAAAGATTGCGTTCCAGATTTGTTCCGTCCACGATATTAAGAATTGCGTCCGGACGCTCATTGATTAAATAATTTCTTGCGACAACCTCCTCAAGCGTATACGGCGACAGGGAATATATCCCCGGCAGGTCCATTAAAACTATGTCCTTATGACCCTTAAGCCTTCCTTCTTTTTTCTCCACCGTAACGCCGGGCCAGTTCCCAACAAACTGGTTTGCGCCTGTCAGCGCGTTAAATAATGTTGTTTTGCCGGAGTTTGGGTTTCCGGCCAGTGCAATTTTAATTGCCATCCTGTTTCCCTCCCAAAAAATAGTTAGTTCTTGCTAACTCTACAACAAAAAAATATTCTAACATATATATAGCATACAATCCTGAGGAAGACACGGTGCGGCGTTTGCCGCAGGAGGGGCACTGCTCCGACGGTGACTTCTTCTAAACTCTCAAAATTGAAGATTTTGAGACTATTTTACCTCAATCATTTCAGCGTCTGCCTTACGCAAAGACAGCTCGTATCCACGTACATTGACTTCAATCGGGTCGCCTAACGGCGCTACTTTACGTACAAAAATCTGCGTCCCCCTTGTGATACCCATATCCATAATCCGACGCTTTACAGCGCCGCTGCCCGACAACTTGGTGACCTGCACCTGCTGTCCGCATTTTACCTCTCTCAGTGTTCCCATTTTATCTTCCTCCTCAAACTATAATCCTATCCGCCATCGCTTTTCCAATTGCAACTCGTGCACCCTTAATATTGATGATTATATTCCCTCCCAGCTCTGCAACGACGCTGACCTCTACGCCTTCCGCAAAACCGAGATTTTCTAAAAACCGTCTTGTGTCATCTTTCCCGTTAATCTGCTTAATCTGTTTTTTCTGACCCAACTCCACAA
>URQR01000160.1 GCA_900550065.1 uncultured Eubacteriales bacterium
AAACGCGGTACATATTCACGACTGTAAGCTTGACGCATATATGGAATTGCTGGAACGGCTTGAGGGCGAGCCATGCCTTACCTTTTATGGCTATCAGCATGATATGGACCGAATTCTTGAACGGCTTGCCAAAACCAAACTGCGGGTGCGTGTGTACGGAGGGAGTGAGGATGAAGACGATTGGAACGAAGGCAAAGTCGATGTGCTTTTAGCGCATCCGTCCAGCTGCGCCTATGGCCTTAACCTGCAGACAGGGGGCAGGCATATCATTTGGTTTACGCCGAATTGGAGCTTTGAGCTGAACGATCAAGGCAGATGCCGGCTGTGGCGGCAGGGGTCACCTTATGACAAAATTTACGCACATTACCTTGTGGCGCAAGGCTGTGTGGATGAAGATGTTATGGACGTAATCAAGAAGCGGGGCAGCACACATGAAGCTGTGATGCAGGTACTTAAAGCGCGTTTGAAAAAAGTAAAGGGGGTGTGACTATGACCACAAAAGAATGGCTGATGCGGGGCTGGGAAATCAACAAGGAAATTAATGCATTGCTTGAAGAAAAAGAGCGGGCATTTTCTCGTGCATGCTCTGTGACGGCCCCAACTGACCGCGAACACGTCACTACAACGCGGCGGAATACCTTTGAGGAGAAGACCGTACGATACGCAGACTATGAGAAAAAGATTGACCGTCGAATTGATGAGCTGTATCAAATTAAGCAGGAAATTTTGTCTGCCATTGAGCGGGTAAACGACTGTACTCTGCGAAAACTTTTAATTAAGCGGTATTTGCAGTTTAAGACTTGGGAGCAAATTGCGGTAGAGATGAATTATAGCTGGAGGCAAATTGTACGCCTGCATGGCAAGGCACTTCAAAAAGTAAAGATGTCATAGAATGTCATATTGATTCTATGGTATAGTGTAAACGTGGAAAATCGGATAATTCCGGCACAGGAAGGACGCGCGTGTGATTTGGGCGGCGCGTCCTTTTTGTACCGTAAATTTTACGGTGGGGCTAAATATCGCGCGGATGTGAGCTGGGGCGGGGGCTTGCGATATAGTGAGGTGACAATATGGACAATGTCATAAAGTGGGTACAAACGCCGCCGACGTGTAAGGATTGCAAGTATCACGATAAGAAGGGCAAGCGGTGCAAACTGGAATATAAGTGCCCGTATAAAGCGCGAAAATCTTTTCGCGCACGAAAAGCATTGCGGTAAAAGGGAGTGGTGAAAACAAATGAAATGTCCTTATAACAGAAAAAGCGAGACGCAGGTATTGCAATGGTCGCAGGAGCCGTGCGAGGACAACGAAACTGTATTTAAAAATGGCAATCAGATTGTGAAGAGGTCGTTTGAACTTATGGAGTGTTCAAAAGAAGAGTGCGGCGCGTGGCACAATGGAAGGTGCTGCTATGCGAGTGTGAATTTAGATAATGCGTGATGTATTTGTGAGGTGGTTATGTGGGGAATGGCAATTTAATATCGAATAACAAGAGAACACCGGAAGAACGCCGAGAGAACGCGCGCAAGGCGGGCAAGCGTTCGGGCGAGGTGAGACGGCAGAAAAAGCTTTTAAAAGACTGTATGCTCGACCTGCTGGCACTCCCTGTGTCAAATACAAAAGAATGGAACAAGCTGTCAAGGTTGGGCCTTGATGCCACGGACATCGACAATCGAGCGTTGCTTACAGCGGCGCTGTTTCGCAAGGCCGTAGAGACGGGGGATGTGGCGGCGTTTAAAGAGATTAAAAGCCTGATAGGGGAAGAGACAAACAGCGCTGACGGCAGTTTATATTCGCTAATTGGAGGCTTAAAGGATGAATAAGGTGTACAGCAACAAGCAACGAGCGCTGCTGCGATTGTGGCAGAAGAATGAATTAAAGCGCATCAATATTCTCGAGGGCTCGGTGAGCTCCGGTAAAACGTGGATATCGCTAGTTTTATGGGCTTTTTGGGTTGCAACAATGCCGACGGATGGAAGTTATTTAATGGTCGCAAAAACGTTGACGTCACTGCGGCGCAATTGTCTTGACTTGCTTCAAGACTTAGTCGGGCCAAACAACTTTACATACTCTTTGTCTCAAAAGGACGGATGCCTGTTCGGAAGAAAAATATATCTGGAGGGCGTCAACGATGCGCGAGCGGAGAGTAAAATCCGAGGCATGACACTGCAAGGCGCGTATTGCGACGAGATAACGTTGTTTACAAAAGACTTTTTTGCGATGCTGCTATCGAGACTGCGGAAAGAAGGAGCTAAACTAATCGGGACGACAAATCCCGACACGCCTGGCCACTGGCTTAAAAAAGAGTATATTGACAGAGGCAGCGAGTTGGACTTGCTTAGCATGAAGTTTTTAATAGACGACAATATATTTTTGCCTCGGGACTATATAGAAAATATTAAATAAGAGTATACCGGCGTGTTCCATGACCGTTTTATTTTGGGCAAGTGGGTTTTGGCCGAGGGATTGATTTATAGGCAATATGCAAACAACAAGAAGCGCTATAGTATTAACCGCAAATCTATCCCGGACTTGAAATATATAAATGTCGGAATAGATTTTGGCGGAAACAGTTCGCAGCATGCATTTGTTGCTTCGGGCTTCCCTTCCGCGATTGACAGGGTATTTGTATTGCGGTCTGAAAGCATAAAAGCGGCCGGCACCTCTGTTGAGGATATTGTAACAATGTTTATCCATTTTGCAGAACACATAGAAAAAGAATATGGCTTTATAGATACTGTTTATGCAGATAGTGCAGAGCAGGCTATCATTAATGAACTACGCAATAAGACAAAATACGATATCAGGAACTCAATTAAAAACGAAATCGTAGACAGAATCCGTTGTACAGATATATTGTTGTCAACTGGTAGAATAAAGCTCGTTAAGGATGAAAACGAGTCCCTTTCTGACGGTCTCTGTAATGCTGTATGGGATGAAAAGGCAATAACTAAAGATGTACGGCTCGACGATGGAACAAGCAACATTGATGTGTTAGATGCTTTTGAATATAGCTTTGAACCTTATATGCGGGATTTATTGGAGGCTTGATATGTGGGAAAATATAAAAAACTTAATCTATAGGCTTTTTCAGCAAAAGCCAAAAAATGATGATATCACGAGTGCGCGCCGCGATGTAGAACAGTATCAAGATATAACGAGAGAAAACCTTACGGCTATATTTGCGAACGCCTTATCTGTTCTATCATTTGCAGACAGTACTGTTTCTGTCTCTGAGCCGGACGGAAAGAGACAGAATAAACGCAGCCAGTATCTGGACAGTTTTGCTCAGGAACAATGGAAAAGTGTTAAGCAAAACATTGCCGCTGGCCTTGGGTGCGGCATGATTGCTTCTATCCCTTATTCTATTTCTTGTGGCGGTAAGCGGGGTATCTACGTCGACACAGTAATGAAGGACCGTTTTTATATTACCGGCATGAGTGGTACGAATATTACAAGCTGTACAGTTCTGTCCGATATTCAGAAAATAAACTCACGAACTTATTTGCGCTGGACGGATTATCAGGTAGAAAACGGCATATATACAATCCGACAAAAGGCAACATGTAATGGAACAGAGGTAGCTCTTGAAGATGTACCTGAATGGGCGGGAATCCAGCCAGAGATACGCATTGGAAATGTCGACCGTCTGCCCATTGGAATTTATCGGTGTCCGGCATCAAACAGAAAGCCGAAAACAGAGGAAGGTGTACCGATTACTTATGGATGCGGCGCAACAATGAATAAGATTGCAAGCTGCTTTGCAGAAATTGAAGAGGAATATGAAAAAAAGTCCATTAAGATATTCGCTGACCGAAATTTGTTCGACAAAGATATGAAGCTGACGGATATGTACGTAAAGCTGAAGGGCGACGGAAAGCTAAATAGCAGCAGCGGTATTGACATATTTGACCCTGCTTTTCGCGATACTGCGTTGTATAACCGCCTTGACCGACTGTTTGCACAGTTAGAACATGAAGTAGGCACCAGTCGTGGAATTTTAACCGACATGACGACACAAGGGGCGACTGCAACGGAGATACGGCGCAGCATGTTCCAAACATTTGCGCTTTGTACAGATATTCAGACGGAGTTTACAGGCTATTTTGATAATTTGCTTTACGGCGTAAATGTTTTGTGTAATTTTTATAACTTAACACCGTTTGGCGAATACAAGGTGAATTATGATTGGTCGTATTCGTTGCTGGAGGATAGCGCGGAAACGTTTAGCCAGTTAGTGGAGGGGTGCTCATTGGGTGCGGTTGGTCCCGTTGATGTGAGGCAGTTTATAAAACCGGAGGAAGACTTTGAAACTGCGGCGAAACGTGTTGCAGAAATTGCAGCCGCCGAGCCGGATTCAAAAACAATACTGGAAGAGGATGATGAATAGGTACTGATATGATTAGTCAGGAAACGCTCGAGAAGCTGCCAAAGATTTTAACAGACCGCATTAATAAGGCAAACACAGAACTGTTGACACGCATGGGTGAGCAAATTAAGAAGATAGGCACACTTGGCGCGGCAAATGTACATAAGCTTGAACAGATGCGGTTGATGGGTGCAAGTTTACGCCGCATCAAAAAGGTGTTAGCAAATGCAAGCGGTAAAAACCTTAAAGAGATTGAAGTGATATTTGAATGCCTTGCAAAGGATGCTTATTTCGATACGGAGCCATATTATAGATGGCGCGAACTGGACTTTAT
>URQR01000161.1 GCA_900550065.1 uncultured Eubacteriales bacterium
CGTCTTCGGCTCCGGCCCGATTCGTATCGGACAGGGCATCGAGTTTGACTATGCGTCGGTACACTGCGTCTGGGCGCTCAAAGAGGCCGGCTACGAGGTTGTCATCGTCAACAACAATCCGGAAACCGTTTCGACAGACTTTGACACGGCGGACCGGCTCTACTTTGAGCCGCTCACCAAAGAAGACGTCATGCAGATTATCCACACGGAGCAGCCGTACGGCGTTGTAGTGGCGTTCGGCGGGCAGACGGCGATTAAACTGACCAACTTCTTGAGCGAACAGGGCGTCAATATTCTCGGTACATCGGCAGACAGCATTGACATGGCGGAAGACCGTGAGCGGTTCGACGAGCTGCTCGAGGAGCTGCAAATCAAGCGTCCGCAGGGCTTCACGGTCATGACGTGTGAGGAGGCGCTCGAGGTGGCGAACAAGATCGGCTACCCGGTGCTCATGCGTCCGTCGTACGTGCTGGGCGGCCAGAATATGATTATCGCCTTTAACGACGAGGATATCGTCGAATACATGGGCATTATTTTGGAGCAGAACATCACCAACCCGGTGCTGATCGACAAATACCTGATGGGAACGGAGCTGGAGGTCGATGCAATCTGTGACGGCGAGGATATCCTTATCCCGGGTATCATGGAGCACATCGAGCGTGCGGGCATCCACTCCGGCGACTCGATTGCGGTATATCCGGCGTTCAACATTAGTGACCGGATGCGCGACCGCATTATCGACTGTACGAAAAAGTTGGCGGTCAGCCTGAAGACAAAGGGGCTTGTCAATATCCAATACCTTGTGTACGACCACGAGCTGTATGTCATTGAGGTAAACCCGCGCTCGTCGCGTACGATTCCGTATATCAGCAAGGTGACGGGCGTACCGATGGTCGATTTGGCTACGCGGGCCATGCTCGGGGAAAAGATGAAAGACATGGGCTACGGCACAGGGCTGTACAAGACTTCACCGTACGTGGCAGTTAAGGTGCCGGTGTTCTCGTTTGAGAAGCTGATTAACGTCGACAGCCACCTCGGGCCGGAGATGAAGTCGACCGGCGAGGTGCTCGGCCTTGCGCAGACGCTCGAGGAGGCACTCTATAAAGGTCTGATTGGCGCAGGCTATACACTCAAAAAGCACGGCGGCGTATTCATTACGGTACGCAACAGCGATAAGGGCGAAATCGCCGACGTCGCAAAGAAATTCTACGATTTGGGCTTTACGCTCTATGCAACAAAGGGCACGGCAGCGGTGCTTGACCGCGCGGGTATCCCGGCGCGTATTGTCGACAAGATTCACGAGTCGGACAACAATACGCTCGCCCTGCTCGAAAGCGGAAAAATTAACTACGTCATTTCTACCTCCACAAAGGGCAGAATCCCGACGCGCGACAGCGTAAAAATCCGCCGGAAAGCAGTAGAGCGCAACATTCCTTGCCTGACGTCGATTGACACAGCAAACGCGATTGCAGATAGCTTAAAGAGCCGTTATTCGGATGTATCAACTGAGCTGGTTGATATTAACCATATGAGAAACGAAAAAATGAAGCTGCATTTCACAAAAATGCAGGGCTGCGGCAACGACTACATTTACTTTAATGTGTTTGACCAGATTATCGACAACCCAGAGGGCCTGAGCGTACGCCTCTCCGACCGGCATTTCGGCATCGGCGGCGACGGCGTTGTGCTGATTTGCCCGTCTGATGTAGCGGATGCAAAAATGCGGATGTTTAACCTTGACGGCAGTGAGGGGAAAATGTGCGGCAACGCGATTCGCTGTGTCGGCAAGTACCTCTACGACAACAAAATTGTCGACAAACAGACGATTACAATTGATACGCTCAGCGGTATCAAAACGCTGTCGCTGTACCTGCGCGGCGGCGAAGTATACGCGGTCAAGGTCGACATGGGTAAGGCCGTGCTGACGCCGAATCTCATTCCGGTAAAGCTCGGCGGCGAGGAGGTCATCGACCGTCCGGTAACGATTGGCGATACACCGTACAACATCACCTGTGTTTCGATGGGCAATCCGCACTGTGTCGTATTTGTCGATAGTGTCGACACGCTCGATATTGAAAAAGTCGGACCCATGTTTGAAAACAGCGAGCTGTTCCCCGAACGCATCAACACGGAATTTATCCGCGTGCTCGACAGCCATACGCTCAAAATGCGCGTATGGGAGCGCGGCAGCGGCGAGACGTGGGCGTGCGGCACGGGTGCGTGCGCGGCGGCTGTCGCAGCGGTGGAAAACGGCCTCTGCCCGAAGGGCGAGGACATCACCGTGAAGCTGCGCGGCGGCGATTTGGTGATTAATTACACCGACGAGGGCGTATTTATGACCGGGTCGGCAGTAAAAGTATTCGAAGGTATCGTAGAAGTTTAAGTTTACGTAAAAAAGCAGTTGAAGCACTTACTTCAACTGCTTTTTTATTTCGCTTTCGCCACTCGCTTCACAGGTTCATATACTGTATCCACACTTCCCGCTTGCCACAATTTTTACGCGACTGTACAGATGTTCTCTGACAGCTGGCTACTCTGCCTTGCAACGCTTTATCAAATCCTCTAAAGGAAGCGCAGGGCTGTATAAATATCCCTGATAATACAGACACCCAATATCCTCCAACGCCGCCCGCTGCGTCTCATCCTCTACATATTCGGCCACCACAGTAAAACCGAGCGAGTTTGACAGATATATAATAGACGAAATAATATCGCGGCTGCGCGGATTTGTCCGTATCCCATTCACAAGCGAGCCGTCGAGCTTAACCATGTCAAACGAATTATCCTGCAAGTACTTCAGCGACGTATGCCCCATAGAAAAATCGTCGATTGCAAGCCGGAACCCAGCCGCATGAATTTTCTCAAAAATCCGTTTTGTGTTCTCTGTCTGCACGATTGCGGCCTGTTCCGTCACTTCCAGATAAATCGGATTTTCTTTAAGATAGCCCTCCGACGTCAGCGTCGTCAAGAATGCTTCTAAAGCAGCGTCTTGTATCGTTTCAGCGGAAACATTGACAGACAGCTTAAGTTTTTGCCCCCGCCCCTGATTGATGAGGCGGCTGTCGCTGACTGCCTGCGCGATAATTTTCTTTTCTAAATCAAAGAGCAGGCCGGCCTCCGCTGCAATTTTAATCACGAGCGGCGGATACAGCATCCCATAAGTCTCGTGCTCCCACCGCAGAAGCGCTTCCGCGCCAATGCATCTGCCATTATTATCATACTGCGGCTGATAATACAGCCGCAGCCTACCCTCTGTCATCGCCTGCTTTAAATCAAATACAAGCCCTTTTGCAAGCGAACCACATTCTCCGGATAACTCAGTTAGGACAACCACTCGATTTGTTTTCTCACTTTCCTTGAGCGTTGATACCAGCCTATCCATATATCTTTCGGCGTTCTTTATCCGTTCTCTATCAAACAAGCAGATAAATGGCGCATAAATTCCTATCCCAAGAATTAAGTTTATAACTTGCAGCACGCTCCCGCTGATAGAGCCAGTTGAAAGGTATCCGCTAAGCAGCAGAGGCGTTGTCCATTCGACAGTTGTAGTCGTCACCGGGACAGCTCCCATTGCGGTTGCAGCATACGCCGTCAGATAGGATAGAATCGGCGTCATAAGAAATGGAATAAACAGAATCGGATTAAAAATCACTGGCAGGCCAAAAATCATAATCTCATTGATGTTAAACAGAATCGGCACCGCGGCGATTCTCGACAACTTTTGATTACTCTTCCGCTTTGAAAACAGAATAACCGCCAGTAGCAGACACAACGCCGAACCACAGCCTCCCATCAGCACAAAGCAGTCAAAAAACGTCTTTGTCGCAATTTCAGTCGGCACAGCGCCCGCCGCGACAGCCGCCGCATTCGCCGTTACGCCCGGAGCAAACAGTTCGGCGGACACACTCTCTAAAATATTGCTCCCATGAATTCCGAAAAACCACATCAGGCTAGACAAAAATACGTACAACAGGCCGCTCCAAAACGTACGCCCCATCTCTAAAAAAAGTTGGTCGAGCGCTTGAATAAATAATGCATTAAAGCCGCTCACCGAAAAAACCCTTACAATCATATAATTAAACAGCGCAAAAACGAAGATAACCAGAACGGCTGGAAGAATAACCGCTACTGCATTATTGTAAGACAAATCCGCATTTTCCGAGTAGATATTACGTCTATCCCTGCGCAGCCGCAGCGCGAACCGGTACAGCGCCGATGCACCAACGCCGCAAAACAGGGCGGTAAACATCCCCGTTACGCCTAAGGACTTGATATCAAATCCGTCTGATAAAACCCCGGTCAGAATAAAAAAACAAATCATCGCACAGATTGGCCCGCCGTAGGTATCTGTGACCGTATCGGAATTTTGCCGTGAAAAGGTCAGGCTAACCGTCAGCGTCAGGAACACAGACAGCATCCCAAATGTAGCGTTATAAAAAAACTGTAATAGATCGACCAGCGCGCCGCCAAAAACCCATGTAATAAACTGCTGGTACGCAGGAATTGGGAGCGTTCTAAGGAGCAGTGAAAAAGACCCAATCATAACAACAGGGATCAACATAACGAGCCCGCCGCTGATTGATTTTATCATAACTGACTTTTCTATTGTGTGAAATCGGGATACGCCTTGTTTTTGCGTTTTCATCGTAAAGCCCCTTACTCCTGCTTTTTGTGCCGTTTTTTATACGTTCCCGGCGTTAC
>URQR01000162.1 GCA_900550065.1 uncultured Eubacteriales bacterium
AGGGCATATCGATGAAGTTTCTGGTGCTTGCTTTGAACGCCCAGTTCGGGGTTGGTGCTGGAAGTTAAGGCTTAGGGGCGGTCCGCAATGGCATGCGGGCGCCGAACCCCTTTGCCGCGGAGACCTATGCTTGTGGCCGCCAATGGGCGCGGCAAAAGCCGCGCTTAAGTGGGTACGACTTAGGATAAAACCTGCATATCGGTGCTTTTTGTGCTGGGTGCAGAGTAGCCTGCCTTGAGTGGGAAGGGCTGGGATAACGGACAAACCGGTACGGGTCGGCCAACCTATGCCGGTCATCGCTGTTTGAAACCCTGTCTGCAAAAGAGGCCAAGAGTAGATTTGACTGCCGAGGAAACCTCCTAGACTGTTGCTTTGCTGGTTTGCAAGGGATTGAAATGCGGACTAAGTGGCAATCAGGTCATAGCTGCGGCGACGCAGCTGTAGGACGCTTTAAAGGGAAACCGCCATGCCGGCGACGGCGCGGCAGCGTCTTGGGAAAGCCTACCTGACCTTAAGCCGCAAAATTTACTTTGCAGGTTGCCACCGTAGGTTATATGCCACTTACTTTTATTTTTGAAATGATTGAGTACGGAGTTGAGTTTTGATTGGGAAAACGAAAAGGCCTTAAAGTAAAGGGCGCGGGACAAAACATAAAGGTTAGCCATAAGTGGACGGCGAGCGTGACGGTAATGGCGTTTGTGTTCACGGTTGTAATCAGCGCACTGACGGCTGGAGCGGAAGGGCTTGGGCTTGCCGCTGCGGCAGGTATGCTGCTTTTAATTGTTTTGCTCGGTATTGGCTTTGATATTATCGGCGTCGCGGTGTCGACGGCGAGCGAGGAGCCGTTTCACGCAATGGCGGCGAAAAAAATCCCCGGTGCGAGGGAAAGCGTTTCAATTATCCGCAGCGCGCAGCAGATTTCGAGTATGTGTAACGACGTCATCGGCGATATTGCCGGTATTATCAGCGGCGCAATGACGGCGGCAATTGTGGTGAGCATTGTCTCGCTGACCGGATGGGGTACAACATTTTGGAACCTTTTGTTAGCAGGACTTGTCGCTGCGCTGATGATAGGCGGCAAGGCCGCGGGTAAGGGCTTTGCGATGAAAAGCAACAACACGATTGTGTTTATGATTGGGCGGTTTGTCTACTTTTTGAAGCGGCCCTTTGTGGGACATGGCGGCAATCGCGCACAGCACCGCCTGCAGCGCGATAAGAAAAACGGGAAACAGGTGTAGTGGGATATGGATATAGGTTTGGAACGGGCGGATTTACCGGCGGACCTGAAAAAAATGAATAGAAAAGAATTAAATGCGCTTGCGGCACAGATTCGGCAGTTTTTGATTGAATCGGTGTCAAAGACGGGGGGGCACCTTGCCTCGAACCTCGGCGTGGTGGAGCTGACAATTGCGCTGCACCGCGTGTTTGACCTGCCGGACGACAAAATTGTATTTGACGTTGGGCATCAGTCATATGTGCATAAAATTCTGACCGGACGCAAGGAGATGTTTTCCACTCTGCGGCAGGAGGGGGGGCTTTCCGGCTTTCCAAAGACGAGCGAGAGCGAATATGACGCGTTTAACACGGGGCACAGCTCGACGTCAATTTCGGCTGCGCTCGGGCTGGCGCGCGCCCGCGACCTGAAAGGGCAGACGCATAAGGTCATTGCGCTCATCGGCGACGGCGCGCTGACGGGCGGGCTTGCGTATGAGGCAATCAATGACGCGGGCCACGCGGAAAACGACCTCATTGTCGTGCTAAACGATAACGAAATGAGTATCAGTAAAAATGTCGGCGGCATCAGCGAGTATCTGTCGCGGATTCGGACGCGGCCGTCCTACTTTAAGATGAAGTCGGCGACGGAGCATGTGCTTGGCAAGCTTCCGTTCGGCGACGCGGTTATAGATTTTTTGCGGCGCATCAAGGACGGACTCAAGCAGACGTTTATGCAGCAAAATATCTTTGAGGACTTGGGCTTTACGTATCTTGGCCCTGTCGACGGGCACGATATTGACCGTATGGTAAACATGCTCGAGCATGCGAAAAACACAAAAGGACCTGTGCTGGTGCATGTCTGCACAAAAAAGGGGCATGGCTACCAGCCGGCGGAGGCCAAACCGCAGGCATTTCACGGGATATCGCGCTTCGACATTGCTTCGGGCGAGGTCATTCGCGAAAAGGTGACGGCTGACTATTCGGCAATATTCGGGCGTCATCTTGTCCGCTTGGCAAAGGAAAACGAAAAGATAGTAGCAATCAGTCCGGCGATGGCACCGGGAAGCGGGCTTTTACCGTTTTCACGCAACTTTCCGGAGCGGTTTTTCGACGTGGGTATCTGTGAGGCGCACGCAGTGACGAGCGCGGCGGGACTTGCAATCAGCGGTTTTATTCCCGTAGTAGCGATTTATTCGTCGTTTTTACAGCGCGCCTACGATCAGATTATTCACGATGTTGCGATGCAGAATCTACACGTTGTGTTTTGCATTGACCGCGCAGGTGTCGTCGGCGACGACGGCGAAACGCATCAGGGTGTGTTCGACCTTGCGTTTATGCGCCAAATACCGAATATGGCAGTGCTTGCGCCGGCGAGCTTTTATGAGTTAGAGCACATGCTCAAGTATGCTGTGCTGAAGCATAAAGGGCCGATTTGTATCCGCTATCCGCGCGGACGGGAGCAGTTTAAGGGCGCGCAGGTGAAGTTTACCTTCGGGAAAAGCGAGCTTGTGTGCGAGGGCGGCGATGTTACGGTCGTAGCGGTCGGCAATATGGTGCGCTATGCGGCGCAGGCCGCGCAGGAACTGCTGAAGAAGGGTATTTTTGCGGAAGTTATCAATATTCGGACAGTCGTCCCACTCGATGCGGAAACGATTTTGCGGTCCGCACGCAAGACGGGCGACGTACTTGTACTTGAGGACGGCGTAAAGTGTGGTGGCGTCGGTGATATGGTTGCACGAGTGCTTATGGAAAACGGCGTGACGGCGAATTTTGAGAGCCGTGGCTACGATGAATTTATCGCGCAGGCAAAGGTGGCGCGCGTACACGAAAAATATGGGCTTGATACGGCGGCGGTGTGTGATTGGGCCGTGCGGGCCGTACAGAGAAAAAGGGGTTATCAACTTGGCAAACAAGTGCAGAGCTGATGAATTTTTGGTTTCGCATGCGCTGGCAGACGACCTTGCGCGTGCGCGGGCATTAATTATGGCGGGGGTGGTCTATATTGGCGAAGTACGCTGTGACACGCCGGGGCAGATGCTTTCTGCGGACGCACACATAGAGGTGCGCGACAAAAACCAAAAATATGTCAGCCGCGGTGGGCTGAAGCTGGAAAAGGCAATCGACACCTTCGGAATTAATTTGTCCGGCGCGGCGGCGATGGATATTGGCGCGTCGACGGGCGGGTTTACCGACTGTATGCTGCAAAACGGCGCGGTAAGAGTGTACAGCGTCGACGTAGGCTACGGCCAGCTTGCGTGGAAGCTGCGCAGCGATGCGCGCGTGGTCAATATGGAACGCACGAACATCCGCTTTGTGGAGCAAAAGCAGCTTGACGGGCCGCTCGACTTTGTTTCGGTCGATGTGTCGTTTATCTCGCTAAAGCTGATTTTGCCTGTTATGCGGCGGCTTATGAATGAAACGGGACAGGCGGCCGTGCTGGTTAAGCCGCAGTTTGAGGCGGCGCGCGAGCAGGTCGGCGACAAGGGCGTCGTGACCGACCGGGCGGTGCATAAGGAAGTGATTGAGCACTGTATCGGCTATGCGGCGGAGAACGGCTTTGATGTTTGCGGGTTGACGTATTCACCGATTAAAGGGCCGGAGGGCAATATAGAATATTTGCTGTATTTGCGGTGCGGGAGCGGGAAAGTGCTGATTGCGCCAGAGCAAATCGCGGCGGCGGTGGACGCGTCGCACGAGGCCGTGCTGACGCGGCACTAAGACAGGGCTTTTGGAGCGGATAAGTGGTGATAACGTGAATTATAGTTTCACGTTGCAATTAGCATAGCAAAGGTATGTGAATGAATATGTATGCAAAGGATATAGAGCCAAAATGCGCGCTATGCCAGATGGGAGAGCCGATTCCCGATACGTTGGACGTGCTGTGCAAAAAGTATGGCGTCGTCCCGTATAATCATTCCTGCAAGAAATTTAAATATGATATTTTTAAAAAGAAGGTGCGCCGCCGCGCGCCAGTTGACGCAGGATACAGCGCGGAGGATTTTTCGATTGACTGAAAATAAAAAACAGGCTATACTGCCTGTTTTTTTATTTTACCATAAATGTATCACGTATCCGAAAAATTGTGCTCCTGCGCAGCAGGAAGAGGGGCAATGCCCCGATAACAATTCTTCTAATGGCGCAAAGGCTTCGCCTTTGAGACTATTTTACCCCAGCAATATCCCGAATCACTTCGCCCGCCAAAACAAGCCCAGCAACAGACGGGACAAAGGAAATGCTGCCCGGCGATTGCCGTTTTTGTACTATACTGGCGTCTTGTTCTATAATAGAAGCGGGAAACGGCGTACGCGGCTGTTCTTTTGAATAGACGACCTTGAGCTTTTTGATACCGCGTTTGCGCAGCTCGCAGCGCATTACCTTTGCAAGCGGGCACATCGACGTTTTGTAAATATCGCTCACCTCAAACTGTGTCGGGTCAAGCTTGTTGCCCGCGCCCATGCAGCTGATAATTCTGCTGCCCGCCGCCT
>URQR01000163.1 GCA_900550065.1 uncultured Eubacteriales bacterium
CGCCCTTTTAGCTGTGCCGTTTCTATCAGCTCCGCCCACAGCTCTTGATAGACTGCATTTTTTACCTCGTCCGTACCGTTTAAATCAATCCCGCAGTAAAGGCGTATCGCCGGAATTAAATCCGCCTGTACCGCTTCAATATCCTTCACGACGAGAAATTGTGTGCTTGCAACATTCGATTCTGCAAGGCCATTTCCCAAAAACGAGCCGAGCTGCTGTGTTATATGATATGTGCGGTCAAACACATGCAGCGTTGGGTAAGTATATCCCGCCCGATTGGAATATAGCATTGCTTCATCGTCTTGCAGGGTCTTGTTTTGTCCCGTAATCTTGTTGTAATCCTCCAACGGAACAAAGAATAGATTTACAATCGACTCCGGCATTGCCCCCGGATTGCTCACATTGGTCAAAAAGTCGCTCCCGCTTTGAATCGTAGTAATACTGAGATAACGGTAACGAATTGTATCCTTGAGTTCTGTTTGATGGCGGTTTTGTACGCGCGCAATCCGCTCCTCCATATCTGCGCGTTCTGCCTCCTCCAAGCCGTGGGCTGTAATTGAAATATCGTATGGATAGCGCGTATTGACAATATCCTCGAGCCCAAACATCATTGATGAAGTAGACGATATCATAACTAATACGGCGGTTGACAAAATACAAATATTTGCAAGCCCAACCGCGTTTTGCTTCATGCGGTAAATCATACCCGATACGCTGATAAAGTGGCGCGTTTTATAGTAATATCGCTTATTTTTACGCAGCAGCTTTAAAAGCAGGATACTCCCCGCTGTAAAAAGCAGGTATGTCCCAATCATTACTAAAATTGCCGCTACAAAAAAGAGTACAAGCGCTATAACCGGGTCTTTAATCGTAATAGCCATATAATAGCCGATTGACAGGCACACCGCGCCGAGCAGCGTTATCAGCCACTTTGCCTTCGGTTCCTTTTCCCCCACATTGCCGCCGCGCAGCAACTCAATCGGCTTTGCTAAATGAATCTGGCGCAGTGAATTTAAGAATATCAAAACAAAAATCACACCGAACAAAGCCATCGTCTGTCCCGTTGCGCCCCAAGAAAAATAAAACCCGAGTGCGACCGGCATGTCAATGAGCTTCAAAATCAGCAGATACATCGCTTTGTCCAGCAGAACACCTAAACCAAGTCCACAGATAAGTCCAATTACGGCAATATACAGCGTTTCGAGCCCGATTACCCTAGAAAGATGCTTTTTCTCCATCCCGAGGATGTTATACAGGCCAAACTCTTTTTTCCGCCGTTTGACCAAAAAGCTATTTGTATAGAAAAGGAAAATCACTGCAAAAATCGCTACAATTCTGCTCCCCAAAAACAAAGTCGACGCAATTGTCGACGCGCCGGGCAGCGATAGAAGGCCCTCATTGAGCGACAGCGATGTGATAATATAGTACATTGCCACTGTAATGATGCAGGTCAGTATATACGGAATGTACGTCTTTCGGTTTTTGTTTATGTTCATCGCCGCAAGCTTAAAATAGAAAAATTTATTCATGTCTGCCACCACCTGTTGCAATCAGTGTCAGTGTGTCGGAAATCTTCTGATACATTTCTTCATTCGTGCTGTTGCCGCGGTAAATCTGATGAAAGACTTCGCCGTCTTTTATGAAAAGTACGCGGCCCGCGTGGCTTGCGGCCATTGTCGAGTGCGTCACCATTAAAATTGTCTGCCCGTCGTCATTGATTTCGTTAAAGAGCCGCAAAAGGCCATCCGTCGCGCGGGAATCAAGCGCGCCTGTCGGCTCGTCCGCAAGAATCAGCTTTGGGTCTGTAATCAGCGCGCGTGCCACGGCGCTGCGCTGCTTCTGTCCGCCTGACACCTCGTATGGGTACTTTTCCAATATGTCTGTAATTTCTAACTTCTTTGCAATCGGCGCAAGCCGCGTCTCCATTTCATCAAAGTCTTTCTTAGCCAGCACAAGCGGCAGGAAAATGTTGTCCCGAATGGAAAACGTATCAAGCAGATTAAAATCCTGAAATACAAAGCCGAGGTTATCGCGCCGAAATGCGGAGATTTCCCGTTCGCGTATGCCCGTCAGGCGCTTGCCGTCCAGCACAACCTCTCCGCTTGTCGGCTTGTCGAGCGCAGCTAAAATATTGAGCAGGGTCGTCTTACCGGAGCCCGACTCCCCCATTATTGCGACATACTCCCCCTGTTCGACTGAAAACGACACGTTCGTCAGCGCCTGTACCTGATTCCCGCCAAAGCGGGTGGTATAAATTTTTTTCAGACTTTTTACCTCTAAAATCGTCATAATAAAAACCCTCCTTCGTGTTTACAGCAACAGTATAACAAAACAGCCGGCCTGTCCGACATCGAATCGTGTGACATTCCGGCCGCTTCACCTTACATTTTTGTAAGACGCTATTCAATTTCGAGTTCTGCGCTGCGAAGGTCTAAAAATACGGTTGTCCCTTCTCCCACCTTTGAGCGAATACGAATAGGGATAGAGAGCTTGCCTGCCGCCTGCTTGCATAAAAACAGCCCAAGCCCGGTAGACTTTTTGTCCGCACGGCCGTTGTAGCCCGTAAAGCCCTTATCAAAAATACGCGGCAAGTCCTCCGGCGCGATACCAATACCGGTATCACTCACTGTAAGGAGTTTATTTTGGTCGACACTGATTCGGACCGTCCCCTGTTTGGTATATTTAATCGCATTTGATAAAAGCTGCTCTAAGATAAATAAAAGCCACTTTTCATCCGTCAGTGCCGTCGCGTCCGTTCCGGCGTATTCCAAGCGAATGCGCTTACGCACGAACTGCGGCGCATATTTGTGAACAGCCTGCCGAATGATTGCGTCAAGCGAATACGATTGAAACACAAAATCGGTCGACGATGCGTCGAGCCGGAAGTAACACAAAACCATTTCGACATACTGCTCTATGCGGAACAGCTCCGCTAACAGCGCGCGGCTTTCCTTTGTGTCCTCCCCTTGCAGAATCATACGCATTGCCGCAATCGGCGTTTTAATCTGGTGTACCCACGTGGTGTAGTAGTCGATACTCTCCGCGCGGCTGGACTGCTCCTGCGTGAGCGCCGCCCGGTAAATGTTGAGCAAATCCACCGTCATGCCCTGATAGTCGTCCTCCAATAAATTGCGCGGTGCGGGAAGCGACTCCGCCAAAAGCGTAATATTGCTGCGGATATGACACAGCTTTTTATGCCGCCTGTAAAAGAAAATAAAATGAATTATCCCCAAAACGGCCGTCAGAAGCGCGCAGCAAATGCAGGCGTATAGCACCGCCTCAATTTGTAAATCGTACAAAAAAAATACGCCCGTAAAAATACCGGCAAACAGTAAAAACTGGACAATGCCATACCGGTACTGCCAAAAATACGCCCCAAAAATTTTCATGCCTATCTCCCTTCTGACCTGCGCATTCTATTCAACGAGGTAGCCGCTCCCGACCTTCGTCGTCACAAAATTCGTCAGTCCGACGCCCTCTAACTTTTTACGCAAGCGCGTCATGTTGACCGTTAAGGTGTTTTCTTCTACATAACAATCCATTTCCCACAAGCGGGTCATAAGCGTTTCACGGCTGACCACCTTGCCCGTGTTTTCTAAAAGCGTCTGTAGGATACGGAATTCATTCCGCGTCAAGTCGATCCGCTCCCCTGCATAGGTGAGAGTCGTATCGTTTAAGTTTAATACCGCGCCACGGTGTTCCAGCACCGGAACCTTTCCCGCCAAGTCGTACGTCCGCCGCAGCACCGCCTGAATTTTCGCCGTCAGCACGTTTAGGTCGACGGGCTTTGCAATAAAGTCGTCGCCGCCCATGTTCATCGCCATTACGATATTCATATTGTCAGACGCGGATGACAAAAACACAATCGGCACATTTGAAATTTTACGGATTTCCGTACACCAATGATAGCCGTTGTAAAATGGCAGCATAATATCAAGCAGCACTAAATGCGGGTCAAAGGCCACAAACGCCGGAATCACCGACTGAAAATTATCGACGCACTCGACCGTGTAGCCCCACGCCTGGATTTGCTTTTTCATTGTATTTGCCATCGAGCTGTCGTCTTCTATAATTAAAATTTTGTACACCGCAGCCGCTCCTCATTCTTAATTTTTCTTTTTTATCATAGCACATCCACAACTAAAATTCAATTCAGACTTTTTACTTTTTATTTTTCAAAGCAGAGTATTCCTTGCCGCAGAATGCAGATACTATTTTCGTACAAACAATTTGAAAGGATGAAAAAAATGGGGAAAAAATTACGGGTCGGCGTAATTGGGATTGGCTTTGCGTGGGATAGACTGCACGAACCCGCATTTGCAAAACTAAAAGACCAGTATGAAATTGTCGCCGTCTGCAACAAAACAATTGACAAAGCGCAGGGTGCAGCACAGGGGCTCGGCCTCGCGCCGGAAAACGTTTACAGCGACTACCGCGAATTATTAAAGCGCAGCGACCTCGACGTGGTCGACGTGCTTGTACCGATTACAGAAAACTACGAGGTTGCGAAGGACGTAATCCTTGCGGGCAAGAACCTGATTGCTGAAAAGCCGTTTGCCTCAACACCGGAGGCCGCCCGCGAGCTGATTCAGCTCAAAAACGAGAAGGGCGTGACTGTTATGGTCGCAGAAAACTTCCGCTACGACGAGTGCAGCCGAATTTTAAAAGACATTATCACCAGCGGACAAATCG
>URQR01000164.1 GCA_900550065.1 uncultured Eubacteriales bacterium
TATAACTTTGCAAATGTCGTTGACGACCATTTGATGGGGATCACACACGTCATCCGCGGGAGTGAGTATCTCTCCTCCACGCCGAAATACAACCTGCTCTACGAGGCGTTCGGATGGGAAATCCCAACCTATATTCATTGTTCTCCCGTTATGAAGGACGCGCAGAAGAAGCTGTCAAAGCGCGAGGGCGACGCATCGTATGAAGACTTTATCAACAAAGGATACTTAAAAGATGCAATCATTAATTATATTGCTTTGCTCGGCTGGAGCCCGGGCACGGAGCAGGAAATTTTCACGCTTGAGGAGCTGGCGCAGCAGTTCGACGTTTCCGGTATTAGTAAATCGCCCGCAATTTTTGACGTAAATAAGCTGAATTGGATGAACGGTGAATACATTCGCAAGATGTCCGTAGAAGCGTTTACCGACGCAGCGATACCGTATTACAAGCAGGCCGTGACGCGAGACGTCGACTACGGCGTATTGTCTGCGTTATTACACGACCGGACGGAAAAGTTTTCCGACATACCGGAGCAAATAGACTTTATCGACGCCGTGCCGGATTATGAAAACGATTTGTATGTCAATAAAAAGATGAAGACAAACGAAGAAGTGTCAAAGCAGTCGCTCGAGGCAGTTTTACCCGTCTTAGAGGGGCTTACGGATTGGAATCACGACGCGATTCACGACACGCTGTTTGCTCTGATTGAGCAGCTCGGCGTAAAAAACGGCGTCATTCTCTTCCCGCTGCGCGTCGCACTGTCGGGGAAAAAGTTTACACCCGGCGGCGGCGTAGAGCTCGCCGTATTGCTGGGTAAGGAAGAAAGCCTTGCGCGTATTCGGGCGGCGATTGCAAAATTAGGTTAAAAAAAGGGGACATACTATGTCCCCCTTTTTTTATAAGCACTTAATTCATGTCAAGCTCATTTCTGTCCAACTTTTTGTCATAGTCAACAACGCCATCTGTAAATGCGTGGCTGCCCAGCATTACATCGTCATAGAACCACTGGCCTGCGGAAACATCCTCAAACGGCGACGCAACCGTAGAAATATCATACCTGCTTGTCGTTCTGCCAAGCACAATGTTGACCATTCTTGTAAATTCTGCGCGTGACACGTTATCTTGTGGATGGAACAGGCCGTCGCTCTTACCCTGAACAACATTGTTGTCATACAGCGCGACGATATCCTCTTCATACATGTGTCCTGTGATATCCGGTACCCGCGTAATTCCAAAAATCGGGTCAATCCCCATCGTCACCGCCATCAAGTGCGCCAACTCCGCCCTTGTGAGCGGACTTTCCGGCGATATACTGCCGTTTACAAGAAAATGCTCATCAAATGCAGGCACCATACCGGCGCCAAACAGACTTTCCTTTTCTACCGTCAGCATATACGCTAACGCATTTTTTGACCAACGGCCATCCTCTACGTCACTAAATGAAGACGAAGGCGATGCAGTAAAGCCCCCCAGCATACCGCTTTGTTTCAAAATCCGATAAAAAACGGTGCTGGCCTCCTCACGTGTTACATTTCCGTCTGGAGCAAACACCGTGTCCTTGTATCCATAGATGAAAGCATAGTCGAAACCATCTGGTGCACTGCCCACAGCCGCAAATGCCGGCACAGCATATGTAATTAGCATCGCCGCAAGCAGGCACACAGTTACTGCTCTAATTCTAATCTTTCTCATGTTTGTCCCACCTTTCCTATATTAATAAATTCAGGGGGAGCCCTGTATGAACAGTATAATCTTTTCATAATACTTTGTCAACTAATACATAAAAATTTGCAAAATCCTATTGACAGCTACTAAATACTATGATATTCTATTTTAGCGACTAAAACCAGCCGTTAAAATATGCAGATGTGGTGGAACTGGCAGACGCGCTGGACTCAAAATCCTGTGGTAGTGATACCGTGTGGGTTCGATTCCCACCATCTGCACCAAAACAAAAACCCCTTGCGCACCAATAGAAACGTTGGCATGCAAGGGGTTTGTTATATTTTTACCGTTTCGTAATATAACGCAACATAACTTAATTTGATTATATAAAGTTAGTCAAAAATTAGTCAGAATATCACCTACTCCCCCCTGCTTCACCATCTGATTCACATACACACTCGCCCCCGCGCACAACACGCCCTGTACGATCGCCGTAAAGGCCCAACAGCACGCTCTGCCACGTATACACCTCCAACATACATCCCGCTCAGCACACCCCCGTGCACCCCAATATCAACGGAATATGCTTGTCCGCTGCCGCACTCTTTTTTATCCCTATTCCGACCAAGTACAACCCCGGAATCAACATCAAAAGCTACGGCTTCACAAACTCCTTCAGCAGTTCATACATTTTTTCGCTCCTTTCGTTCGTCAAAAAAAGCACCTATCTTCGCAATTGTACTGCCTCCAAAAGTTAGACAAACAGTTACGCCACACAACAGGATTGGATTCTGTACTGCACAGGACTAAATCTGTGTTTTCTTCCTCGTTGTCTCAAGCGCAGCCTCTACCTCAGCCTTATCCGCTTTTGTATCAAGCGCGGCCCTTGCAGCGTTTGAAATCGGCTTGTTCAGGTCAGAGGTGTTGTCGGCCTCTGGCAGCCCCACCTGTGCCTTTGTCACCGCGTGCGGGTTGCTTTTGTCCGACATATGCGCATTGTATCCCTCTAATTTTTTGTCAATTACATAGTCAACATAGTCCGGGACAAAGCTTTTGTCCGACTTGTACTTTCCCTTTCCAATCTCAATTCCTGCCATTTTCCTCCTCCTTTACCACATCGCGCGGAACGCGACGCCCGTTTTAACCGGATTTGTCTGTTTGTACAATTTGCATACTCCCCCAGCTTTGCATTAAGCTGTGTCATGTGCTTGTTTTGCTCCTCATAATCGTTTTGATAGTATGCAATCTTGCCAAGCAGAAAGTCGACATACATGCTATCGTACGGCGGCGGCACGGGCGTATCTGCCGTCACGAGCTTCTGGATTGTTAGCTGGGTGCTGCCTTGATATGGAAACGCTTCTTTAAACAGGTAGATATCGTCGTCTGCTTCCATGATATCATATTCCGCGCCGCTGCCCTCCTTTGTGATTCGCAATCGGTCGCCCGCCCGGAAATATGTATCCGAAATCGTAATTCCGTTATCGTGCACAAGATAACTGCCCTCATATATGGGCTCCTCATACGGCTCCGGTCGTACCTTGTAGACAATTTTTACCGCCGCATCTCTGCCGAGCAGATCCTCAAAGCTACGCGCATCCACCTTGTCGTACCATACGCCGTCGACGTACAGCCCTTCTACGTCCTCCTCCAATATGGAAGCCGGAAGCTGTATCCCTTCCATACCGCCATATAGCTCGACAGAATCATACGTTTTTTTGTACTGTTCATAAATCATTGCCGTCAACTCGTACGCCCAGTTAAGCTTTTCTTCTCGGGTATAACTGTTGGGATATAGCGCGTCAGCGCGTCCGATTGCTTCCGTGATTTTCATTGCGAAACCTCCTTTTATACTATTTTTTATTCTTTAACACCACGCCGCGCCGCTTTAGCATATCTACCTTCGCCGCCTCGTATGCCTCGTCGATTATTTCCTTAACAAGGTCAGCCCGCACCTGCTCGTCCGTCTTATCTTTTTTGTTTTTCGCCGTTGATTTTCGGTACAGTTTACTCGACTTTGGGTTGTCATATGAGTTACCTGCGAATAACTCTTGCAGCGCCTTCGCCGTTTCCTGCCCCATGACGCGCTGGAACTGGGTCTGCTCTTTCGCCGTGAGCGAATAGCTCGTGCCGCCATAGGTAAACGTGTTCGGCGCAACCTTCGGGAACACGCCCACATCGCCCGTTTCTTCGTACAAACGCCAAATTTCTTTTGTTTCCGCGGTTGGGTTTGCTATGTTGACGTTTGCGGGGTTTAAAAATACATTGAACAAATTGTTTTTCCCGCCGTATCGTTTCACATCGCGCCCCAGCACATCAACCACCGGTTCAAGTGTTTTACTCGCGCCGGGTATACGCGCCAGTACCTTGTTGGCCGCCTTATCCGTCATAGAGCCGGTCGCTGTGCGTCGTGCATACGGATCTGTCAGCTCTGCTGCCTGTTTTGATAGCGTCGGCACGAACTGGCTCGGCAAATCCAGCACAGCATTGGCAACCGCCGGCATAAACCCGTCATAGCCGCCGAACAATTCTGACAAGCCACTCAGCATTGACTGTTCAAACAGTGTGTTTCCTCCGGTCACGAGCGCATTTGCAATAACATTAGCCGCGTTATCCATATTGATTTGGTTGCGGTTTAAATCCGCCGTAATCGACAGCGCCGAGCCAACTGGCTGCGCCCAATCGTATGTGAAGGTTTCGTCGCCAATCTTGATCGAATACGGACTGATGCCGAGGATATTGCGCTTAAAATTACGGATATCCTTGTCCGGCTCATCGTCGCTGCCTGTCGTAACCCCGTTTGCTGCGAGCGCAAGTCCCGCTGCATACATCAATACGCCGGCTATGCCATTGCCAATGTTTTTGGCAAACTTGTTTTGCATCTGCGCCGTAACAGTCCCGTTTTTGACCGCTTTTGTGAAGTTGTACGCGTCTGCGGTAATCGCCTTTGCAAATCCTGCGGGCGAGAAATCCACAATCGCCTTTGCAATGTTCGACGGCGTTTTCACAAACGGTACAATCATACTG
>URQR01000165.1 GCA_900550065.1 uncultured Eubacteriales bacterium
TCGGGAAGGTGATCGGTTTATGCAAGGCGTGTTCTGCCTGCATGGGCTGACGTATGAAGATAAAGTAAGGCGTGTGCGAAACGGCGGTATGGGAAGTACGGATTACAAGGATTTGCAAAAACTTTTGGTGTGTGATATTATGAAAGATAAGTAATAGAGTTGTCTGTTAATTAGGAAAGGAGCGTAGTAATATTGATAGGCAAACTCGTAAAAAAGCGCCGCAAAGCAGGAAATGTTTTTTATGCGGCATTGACCTTTGACAATGGCGAGAGGAAATGGATTAACCTTGAACTAATTTGCAAAGGCAATCAACGTGAAGCGCAAAAAAGGTTGGATGATTTAATTCAGATATGTAAATCTTTGAATCATTCCACTATTTTGTCGTACACGAAGTATTCTGAATTTAGAGAGCTACAAAAAGAGAACGAAAATCCGAAACCGTGTACTCCATACGGCCAAGAAATATGTACATCTGTGCCCGCGTTAAATCAATATACGAGAAGCGGTATTGACAGAAATATTTTGTTTTCCGATTTTCTTTACGTTTGGTATCATGCATATCCCAATATGCCGAGAAAAGAAAATGTGGATAGCGTGACATTAGAGGGTTATAAGGAATACATAGACCTGCATATTGCGCCATATTTCCGGGCGAAGAAAATTCGTACAACAGATATATCCAGAGAAGTATTAAATGAATACTATAAGCACAAGACCCTGTTTGGACGTGTAGATGGAAAGGGTGGTTTATCGTATAATAGTGTGCGATTACACCGGGCAGTTATCAATTTGGCTTTACAGTATGCGGTAGAAGAAAATTTGTCGGCACACAATCCGAACCAATATGCATGGATTCCGAAAGACAACCAAGCTCCAAAAAAGATAAACTTTTACAATGCAGAGCAAGTCGCGGAGCTATTAGAGCTATTCCATGACAGGATTTTAGGGCTTATGATTTTAATTACCACCTACTATGGCTTGAGAAGGTCAGAAATGAATGGAATTTCATGGCGGTCGATTGATTTGGTAAACGACACCATCACGATTCAAAGGGTTGTAGTTCTCAAAAAGACAATACATAGAAAGGAAAAAACTAAAAATAAATTCAGCAACCGTACATACCCATTACTTCCCGATATAAAAAAGAAATTTTTACAGCTTGCAGATATTCAGAAACATAACCGGGAAAGATACGGAGAATTTTATTTTGAGAGTGATGAAATCTTTGTCCGCCCAAATGGAAAACCTTATTATCCGTCTTATAGCAGTCATGAATTCAGAAAGCTGATGAAACAATTTGTAGCGGAGGGAAAGACAAAGCTACCGATTTATCGTTGGCATGACCTTCGACATTCCTGTGCAAGTATTTTATTGAGCCTCGGATGGTCGATGAAAGATATATCTGAATGGTTAGGACATGCCGATATTCAGACGACAATGGATTTATATGCACATGTAGATTTGGCAAGAAAAAGAGCGTTGGCAGCACAAATTGGAAACCCGTTTAAGCGCGCCGTATAAGGCTTTGCGGGATTTTTTGGGACGGATTTGGGACGGCACAAATCCATCCCACCGCTTTTCTGCTGAATAAATTTAATTTTTAGAAAAAACCAAAAACCCTTGAAGCATTGTGCCTCAAGGGTTTCACTATGGTACACCATCACGGGCTCGAACCGTGGACACCCTGATTAAGAGTCAGGTGCTCTACCAACTGAGCTAATGGTGCATGTCCGATTTATACTATCTTTCGTAACCGACTTTTATATTATACACACGCTGCGTATATTTGTCAAGATAATTTTTCACTTTTTTTATTTTTTTAGCAATTAAAAAATAGCACTTTGTTAAGTTGCTGGTTTTGAATCTGTTTTTTCGGCTCCTTATTAGCAACTACGCTGTAAAATTATCCAGCCGCACAGAAATTTAGAAAAAAGTCTAAAGCTTGTACATTTTTTTCTTGATTCCGGTATAAAATAATGTTAAAATAATAACGGCTGGGTGGGAATATTACCCACGTTATTGTATCTTTGGAAAATTATGATGAGAGGTGTAATTAGATGAATTTTTCTCACGAGGTTGAAAACATGTACTGTGTTGCTAAGGGCGTAAAGCACGGCCCTGCTCCGATTCCGGAGGAAGGCAAGTGGGTCGAGTCGAAAGAGATTAAAGACATTAGCGGCCTGACACACGGTGTGGGCTGGTGTGCGCCGCAGCAGGGCGCATGTAAGCTGACGCTCAATGTAAAAGAAGGCATTATCGAAGAAGCGCTTGTCGAGACGATTGGCTGCTCCGGTATGACGCACTCGGCTGCGATGGCTGGCGAGGCGCTGGTTGGTAAAACGCTGTTAGAAGCGCTCAACACGGACCTTGTTTGCGACGCGATTAACACGGCGATGCGCGAGCTGTTTTTGCAGATTGTTTACGGTCGTTCCCAGACAGCTTTCTCGGAAGGCGGCCTCCCAATCGGCGCGGGCCTCGAGGACCTCGGCAAAGGTCTTAGAAGCCAGACGGGTACAGTATTTTCCACGAATGCAAAGGGCGTTCGTTACCTCGAGCTTGCAGAAGGATATATCACTGAGGTTGCGCTTGACGCAGACGATTTGATTATCGGCTACAAGTTCGTACACCTTGGCAAGATGATGGAAAACATCAGAAAAGGCATGCCGGCGGACGAAGCACTCAAGAAGGCTTCCGGCCAGTACGGCAGATTTGACGATGCGGTAAAAGTAATCGACCCGAGGGCTGAGTAATTATAAAGGAGGATTAGGATAATGGCTTTATTTGAGAGTTACGAAAGAAGAATTGATCATATAAATGAGGTTTTAAAAGAAAACGGGATTTCGTCCATTGAAGAGGCAAGAAAAATCTGCGAGGATAAGGGAATCGACGTATACAATCTCGTAAAAGGGATTCAGCCGATTTGCTTTGAAAATGCATGCTGGGCTTATATCGTAGGTGCGGCGCTCGCAATCAAGCGCGGTATTACAAACGCGTCCGAAGCGGCGGCTGTAATCGGCGAAGGCTTGCAGGCGTTCTGCATCAAGGGGTCTGTTGCGGATGACAGAAAGGTTGGTATTGGCCACGGTAACCTCGCTTCCATGCTGCTCAAAGAGGAGACGAAGTGTTTTGCGTTCTTGGCGGGGCATGAGTCGTTTGCGGCGGCAGAAGGTGCGATTGGTATTGCGAAGTCGGCCAACAAGGTACGCAAAGAGCCTTTGAAGGTTATTTTGAACGGCCTTGGTAAGGACGCAGCGCAGATTATTTCGCGTATCAACGGCTTTACCTTTGTAGAGACGAAGTTTGATTATTATACGGGCGATTTGGATATCGTGAGCGAGAAGGCATATTCGACGGGCGAGCGTGCGGCGGTAAAATGCTACGGCGCAAATGACGTACGCGAAGGTGTTGCAATTATGCATCACGAGGGTGTTGACGTTTCCATTACGGGTAACTCGACGAACCCGACACGCTTCCAGCATCCGGTTGCGGGCACATATAAAAAGGAATGTGTTGAGATGGGCAAGAAGTACTTCTCCGTTGCTTCCGGCGGCGGTACAGGCAGAACGCTCCACCCGGACAATATGGCTGCCGGCCCGGCTTCCTACGGCCTGACCGATACGATGGGCAGAATGCACTCTGATGCGCAGTTCGCGGGTTCTTCTTCCGTTCCGGCGCACGTTGAGATGATGGGCCTGATTGGTATGGGTAACAACCCGATGGTTGGCGCAACGGTTGCAGTTGCAGTTGCGATTGAAGAAGCGAATAAGTAAAAAACACAAACCTGCAAGTTTGTATAAAAAAAATCCCGCTTTTGCGAAAAAATCTCCACAAAAACGATAATTTCTCATAATCTTTATTATTTTACTAAAATTTCATACGTTTGTCAAGCCTCTATGCGGGGTTTTTCACGGCGGAAAAGTATTTTGCATAGGATATTGAGAGGGAGGCGCGGCACCGCCGCGCTTTCCAATACGTTTCGGGATAAAACAATGGATTTACTCTTTCTCTTTTCCACCGCGCTCGCCGTCAGCATCGACTCTTTCGTGTGCGGATTCTCGCTCGGGCTGAACGCACGCAGAAAACTGCCCGTCGTCCTGGGCATCGCCCTCACCGTATTTCTTATGTGCCTCATCACGGACGCGCTCGGAACGGCGCTGTCCGGCATTCTGAACGAAGACGTCGCCGCGCTCGGCGGGCTTGTCCTGATCGGCGTGGCGATTTTCAACCTCATGCCCCGCAGGGAAGGAAAAAACACGGCGCACGATCCCTTCCGCCAAAGCGTGGTAGTCGGGCTCGCCGTCGGGCTGGACGGCGCGTGCGCCAATTTTTCCCTCGCCCTGATGGGATATACGGGGGTGGTCGTGCCCGCGCTCATCGCGCTCCTGCACGCCGCAATGATCTATCTCGGGATCTCTCTTTCGGACACAAACGCGCTCTCCTTTTTTAAAAAAGCGGATTTTTTGTCTCCCCTGATACTGGCGCTGCTGGGGCTCTATAAACTTTCCGCCCTGCTTTAAGCGCGCGGCTTGACGATGCGCATCAGCGCGTCGAGATCGAATTCCGTCCAGGGAAAGAGGTCTTTGGGCGGCTGCACGTCGAATACCAGCCGCTCCTTGGTGACGG
>URQR01000166.1 GCA_900550065.1 uncultured Eubacteriales bacterium
ATTAACCTTGCAAATTATAATTGCCCATCCTGCGGTGCGGAAATTACGGGCGATGATACGTTAGGCTCAACAGTCTGCCCGTATTGCGGTCAGTCAACCATTGTGAAGGGACAGTTTGAAGGAGCACTGCGGCCTGATTACATCATTCCTTTTAAGGTGGATAAAAAGACGGCGATGGCTGCTTTTGAAGGGGATTTCAAAAATGCCCCGTTTCTTCCGGACGCATTTAAAAACAAAAAGAAGATTGAAGAAATGGCGGGCGTGTATGTGCCGTTCTGGATGTTCGACTGCGACTGCAACGCCGCAATTTCCTACAATGCAGAACGCGTGACAACGTGGAGTGATTCAAATTACAATTACACAAAGACAGATTGTTTTAAACTGTTCAGAAGCGGCAGTGTCGGCTTTGCAAATATTCCGGTAGATGGCTCGAAAAAAGCAGACGACGCATATATGGAAGCGGTTGAACCGTTCCATTATGACGATGCCGAGGAGTTTAGCGGCGCTTATCTATCGGGGTATCTTGCAGACAAATATGATGTGACGGCAGAGGAAAGTATCGAGCGTGCAAACGAGCGCGTGAAAAATTCCACTATTTCGGTATTTTCAGACACGACAAATGGGTACACCACTGTAATTCCTGAAAACAGCAGCGTCAGCTTTTCAAACGGTAAAATAAGGTATTCCCTTCTCCCTGTGTGGATGCTCAATATTAAATATATGAACAAAATATATCAATTTGCAATTAACGGGCAGACGGGAAAGGTTGTCGGCGAATATCCAATCGATAACGGGAAAAAATGGCGTTATTTCGCAAAGGTTGCAGGTATCGCATATGCGGCGGCAGCGGCAGTCGTCTGGATTTTGCTTCATTAAGGGGGTGATCATGTGAAAAAAATTATTTTAGCGATTACTGTTATGATTATTTGCGCAGCTTCGGCATTTCCGGCCTTTGCAGCGTTTGAAAACCCTCCGATTACAGACGAGGCGGCATATCTCACAGAAAACCAATTTGATGAGCTATCCGAGCAGCTTGAAGAAATTCGCAAACAATACAATTTTGATGTAGCGATATACACGGAGAATGTAATGTCCGGTAAAGATGCGATGAACACAGCGGATGATTTATTCGATTATAACGGCTATGGCGCGGGCGGCGGTGCGGACGGAATACTCTTGTATGTGTCCGCAAATCCGAGAAAGTATTGGTTTACAACACACGGCAGCGGCGAGAGCTTCTTTAATGATAACGGGCTTGCTTATCTGGAAAATAAGGTTTTGCCGTATTTAACAGAAAATGATTATCATTCAGCGTTTAAAGCCTACGCCGAATATTCGGGTGAGCTTTTGGAAATGGCGGCGCAGGGAAAACCGTTTAACAAAAAGCAGTACGATATGAAATATCTACTGTGTGTAATCGGCGGCGCTCTGCTCCTGCCTTTGCTGCTTGCATTTGCTTTCATGAAACGTAAGCTTGAAAAGATGAAAACAGCGGTGAAACAGGATTATGCCGCAAATTATATGAAACCGGGCAGCATGAACCTTGCGCTTTCAAGGGACATATTTCTTTACAGCACTGTTATCAAAACGGAGAAACCAAAATCTAATTCCAGCAGTCATACGTCCTCTTCCGGCGAAAGCCACGGCGGACGGGGCGGAAGCTATTAAAAACAATTTAAAAATCAGGAGGAATTTGCCATGAAAAAATATTTGAATTTTGCGGGTATGATAGGCGTTTTGTGCGTAGTATTTATGCTCTCGGCCTGTGGCGGAAGCGGCAGAACGGATGCAGAGTATGAGGGAAAATACATATCGGTTTCGGGCGAAGCAATCGGAATGACCTTAACCGGCGAGGACATCAGCGGTTTTGGCTTGGAACTAAAAAGCGGCGGTAAGGGAACAATGACCGTTAATGGCGAAAGCGATACCATTAAGTGGACAAATGATGATAAAAATATCACGGTAAAGATAAGCGGCACAGACATTGTGGGTGCAATCGGACAAGACACCATAACCTTTGACAATATGCTGAATATGGGAATGAAGCTGACCTTTGCAAAAGAAGGCAGCGAGGCGGCAAAACTCGAAAACACTTTGCCTGAGTCAGATAAGAGAATGCTTGGAATATGGCAGTCGCATACGGTCACAGATGTTTTGGGCGACCCGATTGAAGGATTTTCGGGTGACGAACTGAAAATGGAGTTTGCCGCAGACCATACCGCAAAGGTTACCTTTAAGGGAAAGGATTTGGGAAGTCACAAATGGTCGCTTGTGGGTGATTGGGGCAGTCTTGACGGTGATGAACTGAATATAAACTGGGATATTACCGACAACGGAATTGATGTTAATTATTCCACAGACGATGACTACTTTGTTTTCGGGTGCACAAAGCAATCATAAAATCTGAAATTATTTGAAAGGACATGAAAAAATGAAAAAGACAATTGCACTTTTATTAAGTATTGTAATGTGCATAGGCATTATTCCAATGACCTTTGCCGCAGAAATGAATTTTGAGGACGTTAAGCCGGCAGCGTGGTACTACAATGATGTTAAAATTGCAGTAGAAAGCGGTTTGGTAAACGGAAAAAGTGAAACTTCTTATGCGCCGGAGGATAATCTCACCTATGCAGAGGCAATTAAACTGGCGGCTTGTATGAACCAGTTATATCTTGAGGGCACTGTTACCCTCAAAGCAGGCAATCCGTGGTATCGTCCGTATGTTGACTATTGCGAGGATAACCATATTATTTCAAAAAATTATAATTATAACGACAACGCAACAAGAGCGGGATATATGGAAATTTTCGCAAATGCGCTTCCCGCTGAAGGACTGAAAGCAATCAACAACGTCCCCAATGACGCAATCCCTGATGTGCCTTCTTCACGGTCTTATGCAGCGGCTGTCTACAAACTCTACCGCGCAGGTATTCTTACGGGTGTAGACGAAGCGCATAACTGCGATCCGCTTGCAAACATTAAACGCAGTGAGGTTGCAGCAATTCTTACCCGTATGATGAATGAGGATAAGCGAATTTTATTCAGTATGGGAGAAGAACCAGAACCAACAAAAGAGCCAGAGCCGACAAAACAGCCAGAACCAACAAAACAACCGGAACCGACAAAAGACCCAGAACCAACAAAAGAACCGGAACCGACAAAAGAGCCAGAGCCGACAAAAGAACCGTCCGGCGGAAATACGCCGACGGAACTTACCTCCAAGCAATTTTTAATGTACGCTGAGGACGTATTGACCATTACGGGCAAGGGGACAATTCTTACCGGAAAAGTGGTAAGCGGCTCCATTAAATTGGGAGATGCGCTGCAAATTGTACATAGCGACGGGACTGTTACAAAAGCCACAACCGCAGGAATTGAAATGTACAGAAAAAATTTGGACAGTGCCGAAAAGGGCGATAATATTGGTTTGTTGCTCAATGCGGAGATAACAAAGGATATGGCTGCAAGAGGCGACGCCGTTATTGGCGCAGACGCTGATTTTACAATCGCAAACCGACTGAAAGGCACGCTAAAACTTCTATCTTCTGAGGAGGGTGGAAGAAAAACGCCGATTGCACAGGAGGATAAAGCACAGTTTTATTATACAAGCGATGTCACAGGGCGATTTGCCGATTTAAACGGTGAAGCGGTTGCTCCCGGCGAAACAAGAGAAAATGTGTCTGTTATTTTCCCCAAATCCGCAGGCGTATGGTATGTAGGGCAAGAGCTTACCGTGCGCGACAGTGGGAGAACATTGGGTACCTTTATTGTTACGGAGGTAATCGCGGGCGTTGCATTTGAAAAAGAGGAAACCACACCACTGTCTATTGTTACACAACCCGAAGATGTAACGGCAAGAGTCGGCAAAACCGTTTCCTTTACGGTAGTAGCGGCAGGCGGAAAGGCCCCGTACAGCTATCAATGGGAAGTCAGCAACGGAGAAACATGGAACAAACTCAGTAATACCGATGAAAACACCGTTACCGACGCTGATACGGATACGGTTAAACTGCTGAGTACCAAATCAGTTATTCGACTTCGCTGCGTCATTACCGATGCGGACGGGAACAGCGTTATCTCAAACGAAGCGATATTGAGATATATCGTCAGAAATATACATGGTAGGCTGTAAGGGTAAAGGGTAAATATTTTGAGTAAATATTCATTCAATATATAGGGAGGAATGACTATGAAAAAAATAATTGGCGTTATACTGATTATAGGAGGCTTGCTCTTTGCTTCGCTTGCCGTAAAAGCTCTTGTGTCAGCACCGCAGTCCTACGAGAGAATCAGAGCTGCGGTAACAATCAAGGACGGCAGAATTCTTCCCGACAATGAAGGAAAGCTTGTGGTTGTTTCGGGAACGCTTAAAGCCGCCGAACAGCTTCAAGATCCCATAACGGGTGTTAAGCTCCCGGGGGTAACGGCGAAAAGAACGGTTTGGACTTATAAACAGGATACCGGCAGCGATGATGAAAAAGTGTGGGACTGGCATCCGGAGAATACCGACTACAGCGAAAAGGCGAATTTCGGAATCAATGCCGAGATACTTACAACGACCGTGCTCGCCGCACCTACCGTGCTCGGTGAGTTTAAGGTGGAAAGCAAGCTGCTCAAT
>URQR01000167.1 GCA_900550065.1 uncultured Eubacteriales bacterium
CGTTATAACGCGCGGTAGGCTTAAACTGCTGCAGAGCCGGACTATTGTGGAACGCAATCAGCTTGATTTCGCTGAGCGAAAACTGCGCAACACCCCATTCGTGGCTGCCGAGTTTTGCCGTAATAATTAAATCCTCCCCTACAATTGAATAAGCGTAGTCGGAAAGAATATTTCGCACCAGCATATATGCACCGACGCCGACAATCAGTACCGCGCCGAGCTGGTAAAGAGAACGGTAGGGCAGCTTAAAGTGTGTAATTGCGATATCTGTGATACAAATCAGCAGAAGCGCCGCCGCGACGATGCCAATTATGAAGAAAATAGTTTTACCGACAGGTTTGACGGTTTCTTTATACATGGTTTTTATAGGCCTCCTATCTTGCACTACAGGGCACATTATAATACATATGCCGGACAAATACAAGTGTTATTTTTATGGAATTTTGTCCGCTGCGGGCAATTTCTTTGGTAAAGATTCTTTGATAAAGACGAAAAAAGTATTGATTTATTTACGCCGGTTGGCGTATAATAAGGACACGATCCTACACAGTTGTGTCAAAAAGGAGAGAGTCATATGGAACAAATTTTAGAAATCTTGGAAAAAGACAGCCGCATCACGCCGCAGCAGATTGCTGTGATGCTCGATAAAGACCCAGCCGCCGTGGCAGCCGCCATTCAGTCCTATGAAAAGGACAAGACAATTGTTGGATATAAAACCCTTGTCAACTGGGAGAAGACACTGAAGGAGTCGGTAACGGCGTTTATCGAGCTTAAGGTTACGCCCCAGTTTGGAGAAGGGTTTGACAAGATTGCGAAAAAGATTTACCAGCACGACTGCGTAAAAAGCGTATATCTGATGAGCGGCGGTTTCGATTTAGCGGTTACGATTGAGGGAAGGACGCTGAAGGAAGTGGCCCTCTTTGTATCGGAAAAGCTTGCGCCCATGGACAGTGTCATCAGTACGGCGACGCATTTTGTGCTCAAAAAGTACAAGGACTACGGCGTCGTATTTTCGCACGAGTCCGAGGACGAAAGAAGGATGATAACGCTATGAGCGGATTCGACATAGAAAAGGTCCTTTCGCCGGTGGTAACGAATATACCGCCGTCGGGGATACGGAAGTTTTTCGACATTGTGAGCGAGATGAAAGATGCGATTTCGCTCGGTGTGGGCGAGCCGGATTTTGTCACGCCCGCGCATATCCGCGAGGCGGGCATCGCCTCGCTCGAGGATGGACATACGCACTATACCTCTAACTCCGGTCTGGCCGAGCTGCGGGCACAAATCGCGGCGTACATGGAGCGGCGGTTTTCGCTCAAATACGACGGGGCGCATGAGGTTCTCGTCTCCGTCGGCGGGAGCGAAGCGATTGACCTTGCGCTGCGCGCGATCCTATGCCCAGGCGATGAGGTGCTGATTCCGGAGCCGAGCTTCGTCTGCTACAAGCCGGACACTGAGCTGGCGGGCGGCGTGGCGGTTCCGCTCGAAACAAAGGAGGAACATAACTTTGCGCTGATGCCGGATACGCTGCGCGCGGCGATTACACCGCGCACAAAGGCGCTCGTGTTGCCGTATCCGAACAATCCAACGGGCGGTATCATGACGAAACGCGAGGTTGAGGCGATTGCAGAAGTGCTCGAGGGCACGAATATTTTAGTAATATCCGACGAAATTTATGCCGAATTGACATACGGCGGCGCGCGCCACTTCTCGATTGCGCAGATTCCGTCCATGAAGGAGCGTACGGTAATTGTGAGCGGCTTTTCAAAGGCGTACGCCATGACCGGGTGGCGGCTTGGCTATGCCTGCGGGCCGCAGGCACTTATTGCCGCGATGACGAAAATTCACCAGTTTGCAATCATGAGCGCGCCCACAACGAGCCAGTACGCGGCCATTGCCGCCCTGCGCGACGGCGACGAGGATATTGAACGTATGAAGCGTGAATACGACCGGCGGCGGCGGCTCATCGTCGACGGGTTCCGGAAAATGGGCCTTAGCTGCTTCGAGCCGCTTGGCGCGTTTTACGTGTTTCCGTGTATTAAGAGCACGGGCTACGGCTCGAACGAGTTTTGTGAGCGGCTTTTGGAGGAGGAAAAGGTCGCGGTCGTGCCGGGCAATGCCTTCGGCGAAAGCGGCGAGGGCTTTATCCGCTGTTCCTACGCCTACTCGGTCGAGCAGATTACCGAGGCGCTGGCGCGTATTGAACGCTTTGTAAAACGACATAAAAAAAACAGCCTGTAGGGGCTGTTTTTTTGTACAGCCGCCGTCCCGGAGGCATGGCAAACACGGTTTTTCATAATTGTCCGGACAGTTTTGGGGATGCCCGGGTTGAGGTAAATAAATTATGAATGCTCGGAATGTGTCTGCCACGCCCGCGGCACGGCGGCTTTGCTGGGCGGTGCGGCGCGCTACCTGAATTTTAAGTTTCTGATCTCCGGCGTATTAAGAAACGCGGAGATAGACAGCTCGAAAACATCACATATCTTTTTGATTGTCTGTATCCGCATTGACGTTTTCGGATTCTTTTGATACTTTCTCAGCGAACTCATCGACACGCCTGACCGGCGGGACAACTCTTTTAAAGTTATTCCCTTTTCTTCACATAACTGCGTATACCGCGCTACAATTGCTTCTGTAAATGTCATGGCGATTCCTCCCAACCCTCTGGCGAGAGCCTCTCCAAACCCCACGGCGGGGGTTATAGCTCCACGCAGTGGCCGTTTTAAAGGGGGTACGGGGGGAAATCGGAATCCCCCCGGACTTAAGGCGAACAGCGTTCGCCTGTACTTCTTGGTCACAAAAGTACCGCGCCGCAGGCATAAACAAGACTAATTATTTGATAAAGACTAAAACCAAATGTACGAATTACTTCGCTGGGTTTTTATTCCTTCAAACAATTAATTTCTACCATGCCTACGGCGTGGCACTTTTGGAGTCAAAAGTGCCCAAAAACGTGGGGGGATTTCGATTTCCCCCCACACCCCCTTGAAACGACCACTGCGTGGAGCTATAACCGCAGCCATGAAGTATCTTTTCCTTTATCAATTTCATCAATATGTTTATGTAATACTAAATTTACGTATTGTGAAAACGAACGAAACGCATCATCGCTTAAATCTCTTATTCTTTCTACAACATCTTCATCTAAGGTGAGGCTAACTCTCGTTTTTAATGGTAAATTAGAAGCCATGCTATATCACGCTCACTTTTTAGTATATGATGTTATATTGTATTACAATACGTCCTTTTTTGCGTGGTTATGGTAGGAAATAATATGAAATAATAGTATTTATTATTATATAATAGTACTGTAGCGGCCGTCTCCGCGCGCCCAGCCGCACAAACATAAAAAAACCGCCTTTCGGCGGTTTTTTGACCTCAACATCCGTTAGGAAGTTGAGGTTTTATTCATAACACCTTGATAAATCGTCAAACATATCTTGCTTTACAATCAAACCTCCGTGTTCGCCCAAATAAGCGTCGAAGCCGGCAGCGTCGACCGGCGCGGCGTATTCGGACACGAGCGCGCACACGCGGGCGTAGTCCTTCTGCGCGCGTTTGATACCGAGGTAGTAGCCGCCGTCCGCGCGGTAGAGCGCAGCCTCTTGCAAATCGCGGGCGCCCTCTGCGCGCCAAAACGCGGCGAACTCCGGCAGCGAGCGAAAGCGGTAAAAGGAGAGCGCGGGCGCGGCGCTGCTTTTTGCCTTATACTGCCCGTTTAAGAGCTTTTTGCGGATGATTGCGCGCGTCAGCTCGCGCTGGGTATCCTCGTACGCCATACGTGTGATTACGAAAACGAAGTCGTTTCCCTGTGGGCGCGCCTCGACCAAGATGCTGGCGGAGGCAAGGTCGAAGCCGGTTTCCTCGGCCGACTGTGCCAAAAGCGAAGCAATAAACTCGCGCAGCTGGGGCGAGTCGGGCGTAATCGACTGCGGGTTGATGTCCCATACGTTCAGCTCGCTCGGCGTTACCGTTACTTTAATTTTGTTGGAGCCTAACTTTTCAATTTTCATATTGCGTCACCTGCCTTACCTTCAAAGAATGTGGAAATGAAATTGAAAATATCCCTAACTATATTATAGTATGTACAAGTTTTGTTTGCCATAACAAAAAATTAACGCTTTTGTTACTCTTGCGTAACGAAGGCATTTTTTCGGCCAAATTTACCGGAAAAGAAAGATTTTCGTTATTTTTTTAACCATAATTGTAATCTGTAAAAAAGTATGCTACAATATAGCGGGTGTCACGATTGGGCGCCAAAAGGAGATGAGATACTATGGCTTATACGTTTCAGGGAGGCGTACATCCTGACGACAATAAAAGCTATACAAATAATATTCCCATCAATGTATTAGACGGCGTAAACGAGCATGTGTTCCCGCTGCAGCAGCATATCGGCGCGCCGCTTACGCCCGTGGTGGAGATTGGCTCGCCCGTCAAGGTTGGGATGAAGCTCGCGGACACGGACGCATTTGTGTCCGCGCCGCTGCACAGTTCGGTTTCCGGCACGGTAAAGACGATTGAAAAGCGGCTGCACCCGAGCGGTGTGCCCGTGACGAGTATCGTTGTGGAAAACGACGGCGAATATTTTGTCGACGACAGCGTGCGTC
>URQR01000168.1 GCA_900550065.1 uncultured Eubacteriales bacterium
GAGCGGAATCTTGTGCGCATGTGCAATCTTTGCCACAGTCTCAATATCCGTTACATCGCTGTTCGGGTTGCCAAGCGCCTCAATAAACACCGCGCGCGTGTTTTCGCGAATCGCTCCGCAAAGCGCCTGTGCATCATTCGGGTCAACAAAGGTCGTCTCAATCCCAAACTCCGGCAAGGTGTGCGCTAATAAATTATAGCTGCCGCCGTAAATCGTCCTTTGCGCAACGATATGCTCCCCTGCGCGGGCGAGGTTTTGCAGCGTGTACGTCACCGCCGCCGCGCCGGAGGCCAGCGCAAGCGCACCCACACCACCCTCAAGTGCGGCCATCCGCTTTTCAAACGCCTCCTGTGTCGGATTCGTCAGCCGGCCGTAGATATTGCCCGCATCCGAAAGGTCAAACCGCGCCGCCGCATGGTCACAGTTATCGAACACGTACGACGCCGTCTGGTAAATCGGCACGGCACGCGCGCCGGTCGCCGGGTCAGGCGTCTCTTGTCCTGCATGTACCTGTAGGGTTTCAAACCGATATTCTCTTTTTTCACTCATATGTATTACCGCCTCTCATCATAGAATTTTAGCTGAATCATTGTTTTGAGGCAATACACATTCGTCCGTTTCTCCAATTGCGCCTTAGCAGCGTTGTAAAAAGTAGCTTCATATTAATTCCACATTTCCTATATGTTTAGTATGGTTTAATTATACGCATTTTCCAATGATTTGTCAAGTAAAAATAATATTTTTTATTAAAGAATAATTCCGGCGGCCTTATAGCCGCCGGATTCCCTATTTGGTATATGCACCGACACGCTTCACAGTTTGAATAATCTCTTTAAAGTTTTCGAGAGAAACCGAATTTGGGATAGAATGGTCGGACGCAAAAATGTAGCCGCCACCTTCTTTTAAGATGGGAAGCAAGGTCTCAATTTCCGCAATGATTTGCTCTTTTTTATCCCATAATTGCGCATTCACACCGCCATGCAGAGTAATTTTATCACCGTATTCGCGTTTGATTTTTACCGCGTCCATTCCCGCCTTAATCTCAATCGGGTTTAGGCTATCGATTCCCGTATCCACTACATCCGGCAAAAGCGTCATAATATCGCCGCACGAGTGCAGCGAGGCATAAATCCCCTTTTTGTGCGCCCACTCCACAGCCCGCGCATGCACAGGCTTTAAAAGGGTGCGGTACATTTCCGGCGAGAAGAACGTCGTGTTTTTGTACCCCATATCGTCCGGCCAAGCAATTCGGTCGAACCGGTACCCCGCGTCCCAAACCATCTCAAACTGCGCAATACACATATCAAGATAGGTATTAAACATATCCACGACCCATTCCGGCTCCTCGTACATTGCAATCAGCACCGTTTCCGTCCCGGCCATCCAAGAATGTGTCACGTCGAAGCCAAACCAAAATTCCGCCTCAATCCAATCGCCTTCCGCTATCCATCTGTCATAATTTTGTTCTAAATACTTCCAATTAATACGGCTCTTGTCGGGCCGCATACGCCGCTTCGCGTCGAGCCACGCCTGCGCCGTATTGACTTTAAAGTCGATAAATTCCGGCGTAGAGTCGAGCGCCTTGAAATTTTTCATCGTCACGCCCCACGGCGACGTCACGATTTCATACTCCTCCGTTTCTTCCATCACAGTTTTCGGATACTGCGGCGTAATATCAGCCGATATCGTCTGCACTTTATCAACGCCAAAGTAATCGCGCCAGTCCATGCCGCACGGCATCCCCTCGTTTTCCCACCGCATCACGGTTCCGCGCCACGGCTTATCAAGAATCGGCACCCGATCCGCCTCTTTGTGCTGCATAATTCTTTCAATCCGCTCCTTGCTCGTCATAACAAGCCACTCCCTGCAAATTTAGTATACTTTAATTATACAGGGCGGTAATAATTTGTCAACGCTAATCGTCTCTATTTTTTGCCACACATCGTAATTTTTCTGTTTATGATAAAATGAAAATTCTCAATATAAAATTTCGACGCACGGAATTGGGAAGACTCCGCTTCAAACGTCAAATATAGCGTCTGCACGTTTGCAGCCGGGAAAGCAAAGCCGGCCGGCTGGTCCCGATTCGTAATATAGGGCGTTTGATATAAGAGTCTGCCATTTTCATTGTAAAACGATATTCTAAGCCTTGAGCCGTCTATAGCGTCGCGTCCATTCACCGTTCCACATACCATATCTGCCCTGCCGCTTAAACTATATTTTGCCCGCCGCACCTTTATATTCTTTTGTTGAGAAAGCCTATCGCCCATCCCGCTATTATATAAATTAAATTTCCCATTATAAATAAGGCGGGCCTTTGCTATATCTGCTGTAAGCGTCCCGTCGAACGGCAGCCCTTCCGTCTGTTTGTATAAATAAACGGTATCCGGCAGCTTTTGGGGCGTTTCAATTGACCTATTTTTATATCTGGTTACAAATTTTTCTATGTTTGTTCCTTTAAACATCCACTTTAACACCGTTTTTACTGACATATTTTATTTTCACCCCCAGCTAAAATTCCGTAAAAGAATTATAAAAATTATAATTCTTTTACGGAATTTTGTCAAGAATAATCTATATTATAATCAAATTATAGAACCAATAGTGGAGGTGTTCTCCATGAAAACGCGAAAGCACCCGTTAGGCAACAACAATCTTGTGGGCGCCAATATCGCGCGTTTGCGAAAGCAGCGGAACATCAAGCAAAAAGACTTTATTTCAAAAATTCAAACAATGGGCATCGATATGAACCCGACCAGTTATTCAAAGCTTGAAGGACAGACGAGAATCGCAACCGACAAAGAAATATATGTTATTGCAAAGCTGCTCAATGTCGATATAAACGAATTGTTTTCATCAAAATAAAAGCGCTATATCGAATTTGATACAGCGCTCTTTTTATGTTTAATTATACCTGCGGTCTATGATTCGCACCGTCTTCTTTTCACTTCTGGGCAGTGCGCCGACCGGAACAACAAACGCCTCAATTTTTATCCCTATCTTCTGCTTAAACGTATCCACAATCTCATGTTCGAGCGTTTCGCTCCCGGCGCCGCGCAGCGACTCCACCGTAAGACGCATATGGTCCTTGCCGTCCACGTGGTCAATCTCTACCATATATTCGCTGCTTACGCCATCTACATGCTTAAGCACATCGTCAATCTGCCCCGGAAAAATATTAACGCCCTTTACCTTTACCATGTCGTCGGTCCGGCCAACAATCCGGTCAATGCGCGGGTACTCGCTCCCGCACGGACACTTTCCCGGAATGATACGCGTAATATCGTGCGTACGGTAACGAACAAGCGGCGCGCCCTGCTTTTTGAGCGTCGTAATAACCAATTCGCCCGTCTCGCCCTTCGGTAGCACCTCGCCCGTCTGCGGGTCAATAATTTCAAAATAGAGGTAATCGTTCCAATAGTGCATCCCGTCGTGCGCACCGCAGTCGATTGCAATTCCCGGCCCATAAATTTCCGTCAGACCGTAAATATCGAACAGCTCAATCCCTAACTCGTCGGCAATCCGCCCGCGCATCAAATCGCCCCATCGTTCGGAGCCGATGATTCCCTTTTTCAGACAGATTTTGTCGCCGATACCACGTTTTTGTACCTCTTCAGCAATCAAAAGCGCGTAAGAGGACGTTGCGCAAAATACCGTCGATTTTAAATCCATCATCATTTTCAGCTGCTTTTCCGTGTTGCCCGGCCCCATTGGCACGACCATCGCGCCGAGCAGCTCTGCGCCGGCCTGAAAGCCAATGCCCGCCGTCCAAAGCCCGTAGCCCGGCGTAATCTGGACAACGTCTTTGTTCGTGACGCCCGCTGTCTCGTAGCAACGCGCAAACATAATTGCCCAATCCTTTACATCCTGCGCCGTATAAGGAATAATAACCGGGCTGCCGGTCGTTCCCGAAGAGGAGTGGATACGCACAATATTTTCGTCCGCGGTCGCCTGTAGACCGAGCGGATACGCGTCGCGCAGCTCCCCCTTTGTCGTAAACGGTATCTTCGTAAAATCCTCCTGCGTTTTCACCTCCGCAGGGTCAAACCCCGCTTTCGCAAATTTGTCCTGATAAAATTTGCTCCCTTTCATCACATAGTCCAAGATGTTTTTACACTCGGTAAATGTCTTTGCGTCCATATCCATTCTCCTTACTTTTATTTCTCTATCCAATTAAATTGATTCCAATTGCAGCCATATACCCAAATAGAATGCAGCCATACACAAGCCCGTCGCGGTATGTCGCCTTTTTGCTTTTATAGTTCGTCCGGCCCGGAAGGCCAAACCCACGTACCTCCAGCGAAACCGCCATATTCTCCGTCCGGCGCAGTGCTGACACAAGGAGCGGGATACACAGCGGAACCATACGCGAAAACCGCTTAATCACCGAGCCGGTGTCAAGGTCGCACCCGCGCGCCGCCTGCGCCAGCATAATCTGCTCCATCTCGCGCGACAGCGTTGGAATAAAACGCAGGACAGCCGTCGCAGCAAATGCGTACTTATACGGCACATGCAGCTTTTCCACAAGCTCCGCCGCAAGCGCAGAGGCCGGCGTCAGCATAATCATCATACTGAGCGGCAGCATTGCGCCTAAGGTACGCAGTACC